>QHQU01000264.1 GCA_003219925.1 Verrucomicrobiota bacterium | reverse complement strand
CCGTGCCCAGATGACTGAGATGTCGCACCAGGGTGCATTGCCGATCCAGCGCTTCTCGCCGTTAAGAATCCAAGTATCGCCGTCGCGCTTCGCCGTCGTTAGCAAACCACCAGACGCGCCGGAACCTACCAACGGTTCGGTTAGACCGAAACAGCCGACCTTCTCGAAACGCGCCATTGGCGGCAGCCATTTCTGCTTCTGCTCTTCCGACCCATCTATATAGATAGAGCCCATCGCCAGTCCGTTGTGCACACCCAGGAAGGTGGAGAAAGATGGATCAACGCGCGCGATCTCCATTTGGATAAAGCCCAACAGAGCGAGGCTTCCGCCGGCACACCCGTAGCCCTTCATGGCCACGCCACCGATGCCTAGTTCCTTTACCGCCGGCAGCAGATCAAAGGGAAAGGCATCTCTCACCCAGTAGTCCGTGATGACCGGCGCAACCTTCGTTTCCATGAACTCGCGCACGCGCTTCACGACCGCGAGCTCCTCCGCCGGCAAGGTTTCGTAGAGATAGTAGAAGTCACTGTTGGGCGCGGGCAGTGGTTTTCGCGGCTTGGCGCCCTTTGCCGCTTCTGGTGACGCTGTAGTTTTTGTAGCAGTAGGTGTGCTGGTTGTAGTTGGCATATTAGATCTCCTTTTCGTTAGGCTGAGAGTTGAACCGACCAGGTGTCGGTCTGATTTGAAACTGCCTTGAGCTTTGATCCGTTCGGGCGGTAGAGCGCCCAACCGAGCACGTAGTCCGGGACCTTTTGCAAAGCATCGTGGACAAGCGTGAAATGCGTTTGCTCGGTGAATTCTTTGTAATCCGTTTCGGCTTTCGATTCTCGATAACTGTCGAAGTTTGCTTTGACCATCGAGCTCGGCACCACGCGATCTTTGCCGCCGGCGACCAGGAGCAGTGGCGCGCGAGAGTGGTTATGAAATCTGACGGTGCTTGGCGCGTCCGGACTAAAGTTCGCAAGCGCAACTTGCCGCAAAATACGATTCGGAGCTGGAACGACGTAACGCTCGAATGCTGCGACCGATGCGGCGTCGCCTAGGGTATTGGCAAAGTCGTAATGAAATTGCTGCGGAGTTAGTGACCTGCCTTTCAGTGCAAGCTTCAAATTCCTGAACACCGATCGAAAAACGCCTTTGGGCGGCGCCGAAGCCATAGCGACACCAGCTGCACCCCATCCGCGATCGAGAAGAATCTGCGTTACCAAACCACCGACGCCGTGTCCGATGATTATCGGCGCCGTTTCGAGCCGGCGAATGATTTGCTCGTAATGATCGACAACTTCCGTCAGTCCAAGAGTTGCGAACCTGCTTGGATCACACCGAAGTTGCTCGATGTCGCCGTCCAAGCCGGGCCAGTTGGCGGCGATGACGCTGTAACCTTTTTCCGAGTAATGTTTGACCCAGTGCTCCCAACAGAGCGCCGTCGCCCAAAGGCCGGGGATAAGAATAATCGTGGTGATGTTCATCGTGAGAACGCACCGGAGCGCGCAAGATTTTCGCCGGGAAAGTCGAGCGGCGGCCGGAAATTGAATGCGGCCAGGCTGTTGATGAGCAGCGGATTGTGTCTGTCGTTGGACTCCCTAACAACTGACCGCAAAATTCGACGCAACTTCTGAGCGAAACCGTGGCTCGGAGTTTTCATGTAATTGGAACGTGAGTAAGAGGAACTGGATCGACCGCAGGTGATCTGCCGCTTTTTGTGAAAGCGTGACTCAGAAAACTTTGGAGTGAACGCGTGGCGCGTGCGCAACGCTGGCCCCAATAGGTAAAGAAACCTGCCGACGCAGCAGCCGAGAGTTCCAGGCGAACAACGTCCGGCGCGAGGTTCAGGGATTGGCAAATGTTCACAAAAGAGTACGGCCAGGAAAAGTCGTCTGCGGTGACCCAGTCGTACGCGTCCAAATAAAGCTGACGCTCAACGCCACTGGTCGCGCCGCGAAATCGGCGCA
>QHQU01000263.1 GCA_003219925.1 Verrucomicrobiota bacterium | reverse complement strand
GAGCAGTCGTTGGTCGGAGGCAATTGGGTAAACAGCGTCCCGACGAACGGTGACGTCTTCGTATCCGCCGATGCTCCGCTCGATCACTGGGTCTTTGCCAACACCGGCCTCAAGGTTGGCGATGTCATTCCTGGTCTTATCGGCGTTGAATATAACGGGACACTTTCCGGCGTGGAAACCCCGAACGGCCTGCAGATACTCCTGCATACCCAGGCACCCCGTTTTGAAACCGGTTTAATCACAAGCGACGGTGGTTTCCCCCTGCCGAATAATTTCAATGGGGACTTCAATGCTTGGTGCGATTCGCGCGCCTCATTCCTCAACGGCGGCGGGCAGTTGGACACGACATGCGAGAAAACTCCCATTCCTCCTCAAAACATCGTGCCCCCTGACGGGTTTTGTAGCAACCCTTGGCTAGCAGCTTTTGGCGAACGGCAGGATTGGGCCATGACGATCTATCAGGCCGGCAGCGGAGCCTGGGTCTTCAGCGCCGCGACGAATCAGTGGAGCTGGGGACTCGATGACTACTTCACTGGCCTGCAGACTTCTGACGGTGCCAATAATGGCCCCGCCTTCCGCATCCAGTGTGGGTATCCATGGTTCCACCCGAGCCAGGTGAGCTGCCGCGATGCACGAATCGAGCAAATCACGCGCAATGTGATTAACAAGTTTATCGGCCGTCCCTAAGAAAAAGGCTGATAGCTGACTGAGATCTGATACCCGATAGACGGATAACTAGTATCTTTCCGCGCGTTCGAGCAACGGTTGCCACCACGATTGATTATCGCTGTACCACTGAATCGTTTCGGCCAGACCCTGCTCGAAACTGTGGCGAGGTTTCCATTTCAGCTCGCGCTGACTAAAGGTCGAATCGATGGCATAACGCCGGTCGTGCCCCAGCCTGTCAGTCACGAACGAGATCAGAGTCTCCGGTTTATCCAGTTTCTTGAGAATGAGTTTTACCAAATCGAGGTTCACCATTTCCTGGCCGCCGCCAAAGTTATAAATCATGCCCGGTTTTCCTTCGAACAAGGCGGCTACGATGCCAGCGCAATGATCGTCGACATGAATCCAATCGCGCACATTCAAGCCGTCGCCATAAACCGGCAGGGCCTCGTCGCGCAGCGCCTTAATGATCATGAGCGGAATCAGTTTCTCGGGAAATTGGTATTGCCCGTAGTTGTTTGAGCAGCGGGTAATAATCACTTCCTGGCCGTAAGTCTTATAAGAAGCGAGCGCGAGAAGATCGGCTCCGGCTTTGCTCGAGGAATAAGGTGAACTCGGATCGAGCGGCGATTGTTCGGTAAATTTTCCCGTCGGGCCTAACGAACCGTAAACTTCGTCGGTTGAAATTTGAATGAAGCGTTGCACCCCATATCGGCGGGCGCAATCGAGCAACACACTGGTGCCGATCACGTTAGTGTGAATGAAATTCAGAGGCGAATTAATGCTGCGATCGACATGGGATTCGGCGGCGAAATTGATGATGGCGTAAAACTGATGCTCGGTCATGAGCTCATCCATCTGGTCGGCATTGGCAATGTCAGCCTTGAAGAATTCGTAGCGATCGCCGTGCGCCTCGGCCAGACCGTCGAGGTTGGCAAGGTTGCCGGCGTAGGTCAAGACATCAACATTCGTGACGTAAGCCGGCTTGTAATGTTTCAGAATGTAGCGAATAAAGTTGCTGCCAATGAAACCGCAGCCCCCCGTCACTAAAATGCGCATCGCCCCGCGTACTAGCAGCGGTCGCACAGGGGCGCGAGCGGATTTTTCCGCGGGCCCGCCGGACGCCGCTCAGGCCATCCTCAATGCGCTGGAAAGCGAGTGGATGTTCTGGCTGATTCTCGGCCTGGCTGCAGTCTTACGCATTCTTTTCCTCGGAATAAAACCGCCACATTTCGACGAAGGAATCAACGGCTGGTTCGTCGATCAAATGGTCAAGGAAGGGTTCTATCGATACGACCCGACCAACTATCACGGCCCACTTCATTTCTACATCATCTTTTTATTTCAGACGTTATTTGGCCGGAATCTTTATGCCCTCCGGCTCCCAGTGGTTCTTGCCAGCCTCGGGGCGGTCTGGCTGGCATTGAAATACGATCGTGTTATCCCGCGCCCGGTCGCACGGACGGCGGCGCTGGCCATGGCCCTGTCACCCGGTTTCATTTTTTATGGTCGCTATTCCATTCATGAGGCCTGGTTACTTCTCTTTTCCATGATGTTCATATTCGGACTGCTCGGTCTGTGGCGGGAAGGAACACTAAACTATCTTTGGTTTACCGGAATCGGGATCACTGGAATGATTTTGACCAAGGAGACCTACATTATTCACATTGGTTGCGCGCTCATTGCGTTGCCGCTGGCCTATATATCTACCTTGATCATTCCGGCGGAAGATTCCAAGCCAGCGTCGCAGAAATGGAATTTGATCGATCTCGCTGTTGTCTGCTTAACAGGAATTGGGGTGATCGTTTTCTTCTACTCCGGCACTTTTTTTCACTGGAATGGGCTCAAAGACCTGTTTAGAACTTTTCACGCCTGGTTCGAAACCGGCAGTAGCGGCCATGGTCATGAAAAACCGTGGTATTACTGGCTGGAGTTGATTGCGCGCTACGAGTGGCCGATCTGCGCGGGATTGATCCTGTGCGCGTTTTCCTTGCTCTTCCAAAGTCTTTCTCTGCGTTTTCTTGCCATCCTTGGGGTTGGCACGTTCGCGGCCTACAGTATCATCGCCTATAAAACGCCGTGGTGCATTATTAGCATCATCTGGCCCTTGTTCTTCACTTTCGGGGCTTTTATCCTCATTGTCCCAAGAGCACGTCTCTTTCTATCGTCGATAATTGCCTCCATTCTGCTCCTGGTATCGTTCGGCTACGCCATCTCCCTCAATTATTTTCACTGCTCCAGCTACATCGAAGCAAACTGGGATTCGAACCGACCACTCACCACGAATCTGCGCGAATTTTTTCGCTCCGAACCATACGTCTACGTCCAGACCTATAACGATATTTATAAGTTAACCAGGCCACTGCTGGAACTAGCTCATGCGGATCCGCAATTTTACCACCTCGTCGGCCATATCCTCCGCCCCAGCCCATATCCGCTGCCCTGGATTTTGGGCGACTTCCCCCGCATCGGCTATTACGAACACGACAATAATCCGCCTGACCTCGACGCCGACTTCCTTCTCGTGGAGGAGAGCAAAATTCCCGAGGTCGAAGCCAAACTGCGGGACAGTTACTTTACCGAACCGTTAACCGTCCGACCCTATCAAGATCCCTCGAAGCTATATTTCCGCGCCAGCCTGGTGAAGAACATGGAAAAGCTGAAAATCCGCACTCCTCCCTTCCAAGGCTTTTTGCCTGGAAAATTGCCGAATTCCATCGGACCGGAAAATAAATAACGCTTCCGCGATGCGCCTGTTGTCGGCCGGTCTCATCTACGTCGCAGTGTCCACGGTGGCAGCACTGCTGCTGGGAGAAAGCGCTGGCGGGCTAAACTGGAGTATTTCATTTGTTTCGCTCATCATCGG
>QHQU01000164.1 GCA_003219925.1 Verrucomicrobiota bacterium | reverse complement strand
TTCATCGTCCCGACGCGATCTCGCATCGACATTCCTTATAACGAGTCGTGGATTAAGATAGCTGATGCGGCGAAGGGCGTTCCAGTCAAAGGCGTCGCTTTCGGGGGCGATCGCGGAATTTCCCGGGTCGAATTCAGTTCGGACGACGGCGAAAGTTGGGACGAGGCGAAGATCGATTATCCTGGTACGAAATTAACCTGGGTGCTGTGGAGTTTTAACTGGGCGCCGGGCAATGATGTCGACGATTATACCTTGGTGGTGCGTGCGACCGATGGCGAAGGTAAAGTACAGGAGTTTGAAGAAGATCGCGCGTTTACCTCCGGGATCACCGGTTTTCACAAGGTAATCGTGCACATTTTTGCGTGAACAGTGTAGCCGGCATCGGTGATGCCGGCCCGCGGTCAGCGACCGCGGCTACATTCATCCGGGGTGACAGCGTGCAATTCTTAGCGCAACATTGGTCTGCCTAATGAGCGCCAAAGATCATGTTTTCACCCTCGGTATCGAGGAGGAATTTGCCATTGTCGATCCCGTGACGCGCGAATTGCGCTCCCACATTCACGAAATTCTCGAAGACGGCAAATTTACGCTCAAGGAGCAGATCAAGCCGGAAATGCATCAGTCAGTGGTCGAACTGGGCACGGAAATTTGCCGCGACATCGACGATGCCAGGAACCACGTAACCGAGCTCCGCAGCCGTCTGGCCGCACTGGCCGCGCGCAGCCAACTCAAGATCGCGTCGGTCGGCACGCATCCTTTTTCACATTGGCGCGATCAACTCATCACTCAAGGCGAGCGCTATCAGGAAATTGTGCGCGACATGCAATTGCTGGCCCGGGCCAATCTCATCTTCGGGTTGCATGTGCACGTCGGAATTCCAGACCGCGAAACCGCCATCCACGTTATGAATCAGGCGCGCTATTTCCTGCCCCATATTTACGCGCTGTCGGTTAACTCGCCGTTTTGGGTGGGGCACGATACCGGGCTGAAAGGTTACCGGTTGAAAGTGTTCGAGCGTTTTCCCCGCACCGGCATTCCGGATTCGTTCGAATCGCTTTCTGAATATACCGATTACTGCAACCTGCTCGTGAAAACCGGTTGCATCGATAACGCCAAGAAAATTTGGTGGGACATCCGGCTCCATCCTTTTTTCGACACACTGGAAGTGCGAGTATGCGACGCGCAATCGCGAGTGGACGATACTCTCGCCATTGCAGCGCTTATCCAGGCGTTGATTTCAAAACTGCACAAGTTGCTCCGGCAAAATGTCACGTTCCGGATTTACCGGAGGCGTTTGCTCGATGAAAATCGCTGGCGCGCCTCGCGCTATGGGATTGATGGCAAGCTCATCGACTTCGGCAGGGAAAAGGAAACTGAAACGCGCAATCTGATTCACGAATTCATCGAGTTTGTAGCTGACGAAGTAGCCGAGCTGGGGAGCCGGCGCGAGATGAACCACATCGAACGGATTATACATGAAGGTACAGGCGCGGACCGGCAGCTTGCGGTCTGGGAGCGCACCCACGATATCAAAGCGGTCGTCGATCACATCGTCGCTGAGACCTACCAAGGTTTAAGTGAAGTAGAACTGGCGGCGAAAGCGACCGTTGCGTCTTAGTGTTCGTTTGAGCGACGCGGGACCAGTGTTGTCACCACGGAATCACTTTGCGATCCTGCAAAAACTTACCGGTGAGATTTTGCGGTGCCCCGGCCGCGAGCCAGATAATTCCGTCCGCGCCTTCTTCGACCGACCGAGTCGCATTGGCCCCACCCATATCGGTGCGGACCCAACCCGGACAAACTGAATTCACGGCAAATTTCGGCAGTGCAGCGGCGAGCTGCGAAGTTACCCCATTCAACGCCGTTTTTGAAATGCAATACACCGGCGACCAGCCATCTGCGCCGTCGTGCAGTTGTCCGCCGCTGCTTGAAACATTGACGATCCGCGGTGCCGATGACCTCGCGAGCACGGGCTGAAAGGCTTGCGCGACCATTAGCGGCCCGAGGGTGTTGGTGCGCATGGTCGTTTCGAATTGGTCCGGCGTTGCTTTCAAGATCGCGTCATCGCCGTCAACGATGATTCCGGCGTTATTTACCAGGACGTCCAGATGATCGACCATCTTTGCTAATTCTGCCACGGCCTCGCGAATGCTCACGTGATCTGACACATCAATCTTTAGAAACGTTGCCGCTGGTCCGATTTTCCGAACCGCGGCATGACCGGCTTTCTCATTGCGCGCGCCGACGAACACGCGAAAGCCTTTCGCCGCCAGTTGCCGCGCAACCTCGAAACCGATTCCCTTGTTTGCGCCGGTGACGAGCGCGATTTTTTCTGACTTCGGCATAATGCAAACTCGCGCGTCACATTACGAATCGCAATGCCACACCGTCATCCCGAGTCGTGCAGACAATGCCAGTCCGGCTCGGACCGAGGGACCTCTCAAATGCGGTTGAGTCACGCACAGTAGCTTGTGTGATCAACCAAAGTTGGTGAGGTCCCTCGCTTGCGCTCGGGATGACGGTGTCGGGGACGCAATCAAGCGTCGCAGTGTTCTCAGATTCACCACATCTTCTTTCAGTTCTTTGCCCTTCGGCGTTTCCAGCACTTTCGGAATTTTGCCAAACCGCGGCGCGTTCATGATGAAACGAAATGCGGCCAGCCCGATTTTGCCTTTGCCGATGTGAGCGTGTCGGTCGACGCGTGAGCCACGTGCAGCTTTGGAATCGTTCAGATGAATTGCTACCAGTCGGTCCCGCGCCTGCGGGATAACTCGATCGAACTTGCGAAATGTCTTCTTGGCCGCGTTCTCAGAGCCGATGTCGTAACCGGCAGCAAAAATGTGAGCAGTATCGAGGCAAATGCAGATCCGTTCGGGCTCGCGCACATTGGCAACAATGTGGGCGATGTGCTCGAAGCGATGACCGAGGCATGAACCCTGGCCAGCCGTGGTTTCGAGCGCGATCTTCGTCTTCACTTTTGGAATCACCCGCCAAATCGCGTCGATCGATGCGGTGATTTTTTCCAGGCCGGCTTCTTCACCTGCGCCGAGGTGTGCGCCGGGATGCATAACGAGAAATGGCAACCCGAGGTGATCGGCCCGAATCAATTCCTCGGCTAAAGCGCGCAACGAATTCGCGTGAAATTGCGGATTGGTGGCGGCGAGATTGATCAAATAGTTCGCGTGCGCAAAAACCGACCCCAACTGGGCGCGCTGCTGGTGGTCCAGAAACTCGCGAATTTCGTCAGTAGACAATGGACGGGCGAACCACTGCATGTTGTTTTTGACGAAAATCTGCATTGCAGTGCAATTGATCGAACAAGCGCGCTCGATTGCCATGTGCACGCCGCCGGCGATGGACATGTGAGCACCAAGCAAAACTTCCTTTGTCATTTCGAGCGGCGCGAAGCGAAGTCGAGAAATCTCTTAATATTCAGCCTCCCAGTGCGAATACTTCGGAAAAAGTTAGAGATGTCTCGACTGCGCTCGACATGACAAAAGCGGTGCCAACCGCGGAATACGCGAATGGCACCGATAAGAAAATATCAGCGCTATCTGCGGTTCAGCATTCCTCGGCATTAAGCATTCAGAAAATTTTCGGGTGCCAATCCGGCTTCTTCAGACTGCCTTCGGCTTTATATTCGAAAAATTTATAAAGTGGAGTGAGGACGGCTCCGGCTCCGCTGGCGTCAATGCGAACGTCGAAGTCGACTTTGTCATCGAGAAAATGGGCGTTGCCCTCTCCCACCATGCCGAAGGTGCCGCCATCGACGTGAAAATCCGAGGTGCGGATAACGCCATCTTTGATCGTGAACGACATATTCCCTTTTCGCGCGACCCGATAACCCACCCCCGGCATGATCTTGTTGAGAATGTCCGAAAGCGGGCCAAAGAGCGGGATGGCAAAGACATCGCCATTGCGCACTTCCACCTCGCCTTTGCCATTCATCGTCCGCGCGTCACTCCCGATTCCCGTCCATTCGTAGCGGCCATTCATCAATCCCACCGCCGTTTTGTATTTGAAATAGAGGTCGGTCAGTTTTGGAAAATCGACGTGATCGACCGTCATCGCCGCCCGATAACGCCGGTCGTTTTTCGCGAGAGAAAGGTCCGCACTGCCCCGCACTGTGCCGGAAAAAATCGCGCCGTTTAGTTCGGAGATTTGCAGCCGATCATCGGTCAGGAGCAGCTTCGCGTTGATGCGGTCGAACGGCAGAGTTTTGCCAAGAAAAACATAATCCATCCCGCCCGATGAATCGACATTGACTTCGAGGCGCGTGTTTTTACCGCCGCGAAATTGATAGACACCGCTGGTGGTAATCGTAGGGGGTTTTTGAAATTTGTAGGGGGTGACGACCTTCAGCAATTTCGGATCAATCCAGTAAATAGCTTCCGTTGGTCGCAGGCCCGAAACGACGTTCGACAGGCGCGTCTCGTGATGCGCGAAATCGTAGACGAAGGTGCCGGTGGCAACGCCCTCGTCTCGGGCCACTCGAAAATTCTCGTAGGTGACCGCGCCATCTCCGAAATGAACGTTGGCCGAGGCGCTGTTGAAACCGATGGTGCGAAAACGCCCGCGCTGCAGTTGTAAGGTGCCATCGCCTTTCCAAGTCGCGGCTGCGGCGCTCGGCCCGCGAATGCTCAGCTGAACATTAGAGGCATGCGGCCAATCCCAATCGTTCACGAGTTCGCGCGTGTCGGCCGGTGCCAGAGAACGAAGCGCGTTGGCGTCAATCGTACTGGCGAGATCGATCCGAAAATCATTCGGCGCATCGAGCAACCGCCCGACTAACTCTCCGCTTTGATGCCGCAGGTGAATGTCGCGCACCATCGTGCGTTCGCCGTCCCAGGAAAATTCGGCATTCGCGCTCAGAAACGGAATTCCCTTGTAAGCGAACCGATCCAGCGCGGCGTGGCCGATGGCCTGCCAACGTGGCTGGCCTTCTCCCAATTTTGCCGACCCCGAAATCTCGAAGCGCGGTGGCGCTAGAAAGGTGATGTCGGAAACGAGGCGGGAGAGCCCGACGTTTTCAAGCAGCGTGCGCAGATTCAGACTGCTGCGCGCTTGAAACTGAAGCTCGCCCGCCGGTTGTCGCCAGATTGCGCTGGCAGTGAAACCGCCCAAGTCATCCTGCAATTCCCATTGCTTGATGCTGAGTGTTTGATCGGCGAACTCACCGGTCATGGTCAGGTTTCGTGCCTGATAATTGCCCCGCTGCCATGGCCCGGTCTGCAACGTTCCCTCCACTCGCGCATTCTCAAGCTGCGCGACATCGCCGCTGAATTTGATCTGCAAATGCGGACGCTCGGAGAATTTGAACTGGCTCAACTCGCTTACCGATCGCTGCAAGATGGCAAGTCGCGTCTGCCATTCTTCTGGTGTTACGTCCTTCGACGGTTTGTAATCGTTCCGCTTGATCAATTGTCCGGTCGCCGAAATGCGAATGCCGCAGAAGATTCCATCCGCCTGGCTGACATAAATTTGTTCCGGAGGAAAATAAATGTGGGCGTGCAAATTTTTGATTTGAGCGTGTGGCGATTTCGGGTCCGCTCCTTCGGGCAAGGGCAATGTGACCTGGGCATTACGAATATCGATTGCATTCAAGAAGGCCTGGCGTTGCAGTAACGCCGCGTAATTCACGTCCAGCGAAATGCGACTGATCTCCGCGATAGTGTTCTCGCGATTTTTGTAATCGTAAATGCGAACATCCTGCGCGACCAGGCCGCGAAAGGGATCGAGAGTCAGCCGCCGAACAGAGGCTTCCACGCCGTGCTTGTGCAATTCCTCAACCACGAGTCCGCGCCATTTCCGGCCGAATCCTTTCCTGGCCAGGTACCAGCCGCCGCCGGCCATCGCTCCCAAGATCAGAACAACCAGAAACCGCGCCGTAGTAGCGAGAAGGCATCGCGCGAACGTGCGCGGTCGATGTGTCGCAGAAGCGAACGATTTTTGCGGCGGTTCCAGAATAGCTGGCATGATGCGTGGAAGCGTTGAATGGTTGGAGGGTCGCAGGGACTGTCGATGTAACGCTTTAATTCTTCAACGCTTCAACGTGATTTCCGTTTCCGATTTACCGGCAATCAATGCCACGCTCAATTTTGTCAGTACCATTTTCATTTCTGCCGGCTGGTATTTTATCCGGCGGAATTTTTGGCAACGCCACGTCGTTTGCATGGTTACAGCGGTCGTTTCCTCCGCCCTTTTTCTCGTTGGCTATATCACCTATCACATTCACGTCGGGGAAAAATCTTCCGGCTTTCGCGGTTGGCTGGCAGCAATTTATTTTCCGATGCTGGCGACCCACGTTTTGCTCGCCTTCGTCACCCTTCCGCTGGTCGTTCTCACCCTGATTCCCGTTTTTCAGCGCCGCTGGGACAAGCATCGCCGGATCGCCAAATGGACGATGCCGATTTGGCTTTACGTTTCCGTCACCGGCGTGCTCGTTTATTTGATGCTTTATCAATGGTTTCCGCCACCGAGTCTTGCACAGCCGCGCTGAATGTTGTTTGCTCAGGACGCGGCCAGGCCGCTTCTAAAACCATGGTCACGATCGCAACTTTCAACGAGCAATCGAAAGCCAAACATCTGCGTGACCGGTTGGGACAAGCCGGGATCGGCGCCGACATCATCGGCGATAGTCATCTACAACGAGTCGCTTTCATGGCCAAGCCGCGGGCAAACGTGAAAGTGAAAGTGAACGAAGATGATTTCGGAAAAGCACACCAATTGATGCGGGAATGGGAAGTCTCCGATCCTGACGTCGGAGCCGCGCTACGCTGCCCACAATGCGAATCTTCCAATATCGAATATCCGCAAATGACCCGGAAATTTCTGACCCCGGCGATCGCGAGCATTCTCTTTGCTCTGAAGATTTTTCCGAAAGGATTTTATTGTCACAATTGCCACTTTACTTGGACGAACGAGCCCGAAGGACAGATTTCGCGCCTCTGGCACATGATTTTCCCGGGGACCAACCCGTACCGAGAAGAGTGACTTCGGCAGAGACGCGACCTGCGTTGCATCGCGATGATGTGGCGAGGCTGGCAATGGCGTTGGCATGAAGTGGCTCTTTGCGTTGTTATTGGCGCTGGCAATTTTTGGCGGCGCCGCCTACTTCGCCTACAACGTTCTCTTTAAACAGGAGATCGCCGTCCAAAAAGAACAGCGCGGCGAAATCCCTGCGACACCGCTGCCCGACCTGAGCCTGCCGGAATTTCAGGAGGCGGCGAAATTACGGCAGGAAGGTAATCTGGTGGAGGCACGCAATGCTCTCTTTGCGTTTATTCAGAAATATCCCAACGGCCAGCACTTCGAGGAAGCGAAAGACCTGCTCGGTGCCGTCAACATCGATATACTTTTCTCGCCTCTACCTTCTCCCGAAAAAAAAGAATACATCGTGAAAAAAGGGGACGTCATTGCCCGGGTTGCGCAGAAAATGAAATCGACGCCGGAGCTGATCATGCGCACCAACAACATGAACGGCACCATGTTGCACATCGGCGAAAGGTTACTGATTTCGAATCCCGATTTCTCCCTCTTTATTCAAACGAAACAAAAACTTATTGTCCTCATCAACCACGGTCAGTTTTTCAAGCAATATCATGTCCAGGAAATGAAACTGCCGCCGAAACAGCCGCCGCGGATCAATACCAAAGTGGCTGAGATTTTGGCTTGGAAGAATGGTAAACGCGTCGGTTTCGGCACCCGTGAATATCAGACGAGTATGCGCTGGATTCGTCTGGCCAACGCCGGCTACACCATCTATGCCATCCCGGACGCGTCCCACCCGAGTTCCGATCAGCCACCCCCGCCACTTGGGCTTGGCATTTCCGCCAGCGAGGCCGAAGAATTGAGCAGCCTTGTCAACGGCAAGACCCCTGTCACCATTACGGAGTAACATGAAGGAGCCGCAACCGCTCGACTTCGAGAAACCGATTATGGAGCTGCAACGCCGGTTGCAGGAAATCCGCGATCATTCCGACGAACACGCGCTCGATTTCGATGCTGAAGTCGAGGCAATGGAGGCGAAGATCGAAACCACACGCCGCGAAATTTACGGTAACCTCAGCGCCTGGCAGCGGGTGCAGATCGCGCGGCACACTCAGCGGCCCTTCGCCCTCGATTACGTCGAGCGCTGTTTTACAAATTGGAACGAGTTGCATGGCGACCGTTTATTTGGCGACGACAAGGCCATGCCATGCGGGATCGCGATGCTGGGGGAGCAACGTTGCGTCGTGATCACGAATCAAAAGGGCCGCAATACCAAGGAAAATGTGATGCGCAATTTCGGCTGCGCGCATCCGGAAGGTTATCGCAAGGCGCTGCGGCTGATGCAGCTCGGCGAGAAATTTAATCTGCCGGTGATTTCGCTCATCGATACGCCCGGCGCTTATCCCGGCATCGGTTCGGAAGAACGCCACATCGCCGAAGCGATCGCAGTCAATCTCCGTGAAATGATGAATCTGCGCGTGCCCGTTCTTGCGGCTGTCATCGGCGAAGGCGGCTCGGGCGGTGCTCTCGGCATCGGGGTGGCCGATCACGTCATGATCTTGGAGAACGCCTACTATTCTGTCATCAGTCCCGAGGCCTGCTCCGCTATTTTGTGGAAAGATCGACGCCACGCCGCTGAAGCGGCCGAAGCGCTTAAACTGACCGGGCAGGATTTGATGAAACTCAATGTCGTCGATGAAGTCGTTGCCGAGCCGGATGGCGGCGCGCACCGCGACCATGAGAAAGCCGCGCAAATCCTACGCGAAGCGTTGCGATCGAATCTTAAGCGCCTGCTCAAAACGCCGATCAATCAGCTGCTAAAAAAACGTTACGAGAAATTCCGTCGCCTCGGCAACTTTGCCGAACCGCCAAAGGGCAACGGCGCCACCGGCTGATCGAGCCGCTCGCGTCAGGCAGGATCATGAATCGCAAAATCAGTTCTCCCATAATCTCGGCTCTGTTTCTGGGTTTGGGTTGCCCATGC
>QHQU01000316.1 GCA_003219925.1 Verrucomicrobiota bacterium | reverse complement strand
AGGGCGTGCCGTTCGCGCGCGAGTATGGCGGGCTGCTTGCCAATCGTTCCTTCGGCGGGGCGCAGGTTTCACGGACGTTTTACGCCCGCGGCCAAACCGGCCAGCAACTCTTGCTCGGGGCGTATCAGGCCCTCTGCCGCCAAATCGCGCTCGGCACGGTGAAAATGTTCTCTCAAACCGAGATGCTCGACCTTGTTTTGGTCGATGGTCACGCCAAGGGAATTATCGCCCGCAATCTGTACACCGGCGAAATCAATGCCTTCGCCGGCGACGCCGTAGTTCTCGCGACCGGCGGTTACGGCAATGTTTTTTTTCTTTCGACCAACGCACGCGGTTGCAACGTCACCGCTACCTATCGCGCTTATAAACGTGGCGCGCTCTTTGGTAATCCCTGCTTCACCCAAATTCATCCCACCTGCATTCCAGTCACTGGCCAGCACCAATCCAAACTAACTTTGATGTCTGAATCGCTGCGCAATGACGGACGCGTTTGGGTGCCGAGGCGGGCTGAAGATTGCGCCAAACCGCCGAAAGATATTCCGGATCCAGACCGCGATTATTATCTCGAACGAAAATATCCAAGCTTCGGAAATCTCGCGCCTCGCGACATCGCTTCACGTGCGGCTAAGGAAGTATGCGATGAAGGGCGTGGTGTCGGACCTGGGGGACGAGGCGTTTATCTCGATTTTGCCGATGCTATCTCGCGTCTGGGCGAAGATTTCATTCGCGAGCGCTACGGAAATCTTTTCGATATCTACCAAAAAATTACAGCAGAAGACGCCTACAAAACGCCGATGCGGATTTATCCGGCGGTGCATTACACCATGGGCGGATTGTGGGTGGATTACAATTTAATGAGCAACATTCCCGGCCTGCATGTCATCGGCGAGGCGAATTTTGCCGATCATGGCGCGAACCGCCTGGGAGCCAGCGCCCTCATGCAAGGTTTGGCCGATGGTTATTTTGTGTTGCCCTACACCTTGCCGAATTATCTCGCCGGACAAATAGGCAAACGCCCTTCGACCGATCACGCGGAATTCAAGCGGGTTGAGTCCGAAGTGCGCGCGCGCGTGAAGAAATTACTGGAGGTGAATGGCGATCGGACCCTGACTTCATTCCACCGTGAGCTGGGCCTGTTGCTTTGGGACAAATGCGGCATGGCGCGGAGCGCAGCCGGCCTGCGTGAAGCACTTGGGAAGATTCCGGAACTCCGCGACGAATTTTGGAAAAAGGTGCGCGTTCCGGGCGAAGGCGAAAGCTATAATCAATCGCTCGAACGCGCCGGGCGCATCGCTGATTTTCTCGAATTCGCCGAATTGATGTGCATCGATGCCCTTGAACGGGACGAGTCTTGCGGCGGCCATTTCCGTGAAGAACATCAAACGCCCGATGGCGAGGCCCAGCGTGATGATGAAAATTTCGCCGCAGTTTTCGCATGGGAATTTCAGGGGAACGGAAAAGTCGAGCATCCGAAATTGCATCGTGAGCCGCTGCATTTTGAGGCGGTGCATCTTACGCAAAGGAGTTATAAATGAACTGTAAGCTCACAATCCCAAGGTTTAACGTACCGACTAGGTCCCGCTCTTCTGGACTTGAAATTTAATAACTAAGACTTTTCGTGAATTTCCAACTCAGAGTCTGGCGACAAGAGAACGCTAAATCAAAAGGCAGATTCGCCACTTACGAGGCGCACAATATTTCCCCGGACACCTCGTTCCTGGAAATGCTCGATATCGTCAACGACGAGCTGACAGAACGTGATGAAGCGCCGATTGCCTTCGATTCCGATTGCCGCGAAGGCATTTGCGGAACTTGCGCCCTAACGATTAATGGACAAGCGCACGGTCCGAAACACCCCGCAGCTGCCTGCCAGCTTTACATGCGGTCTTTCGATGACGGCAAGACAATTACGGTGGAGCCGTTTCGAGCGAAGCCATTTCCGCTGGTGCGCGACCTGGTAATCGATCGGAGCGCGCTTGATCGTATCGTACAGGCTGGTGGTTTCATCGCGGCACGCGCCGGTTCCGCGCCGGAGGCGAATTCAATTCCGGTCCCAAAACATAACGCGGATCTGGCGATGGAAGCGGCCGCGTGCATCGGTTGCGGAGCCTGCGCCGCGGCCTGTCCGAACGCATCGGCCATGCTCTTCACCGCCGCAAAAGTTTCGCATCTCGCGTTTTTGCCGCAAGGCGCACCGGAACGGACCTCGCGGGTGACAAAAATGGTGCGGCAGATGGACGCAGAAGGTTTCGGCAATTGCACGAACACCTACGAATGCGAAGCGGTTTGCCCCGCGGAAATCAGCGCAAGTTTTATCGCCAAACTCAATCGCGAATACGCGATCGCGAGTTTGCGACGAAGCGCCGGGGAATAAGAATAATTGCGGCAGGAAATTCCTCCCGGTAGCGCACGCGTCTGGCGTGTTGGTTTCGGCGTCTCGCCGAAACCAGACTTTTCCTGAAGATTTGATCACGTCGAACGAATCGACGCAGATGCAAAGTTCGCGATCGCGAGGAGGCGCTCGCCAGCAGGCGGGACGCGTGCGCTACCCGGAATCAGAGTGTGTCGCAGACGCACGACCACAATTCGGAATCGAGCTCGGACTTTGCGCGCTTAGCAACCAAATCGCCATCTACATTGGACCGCAAAATCGCGAAAATCGTCGAACCTGACCCCGACATTAAGGCAGCGCCAACTTCCGGTTGTTTGAGCAACCACGATTTCACCTCTGCGAGAAAAACAAATTTCTCGAACACAGGGCGTTCCAGATCGTTCACAAAAGTGATGTCGCCGAATTTTTGCGATTGATAGATTTCTCCCGCAGCTTCGCGCGTAGCCTGCCAACGTGAATAGGCCCAGGAACTCAGGACCCCGAATTCGGATTTCAGCAGCAACAAACTCAATGGTAGCCGCAAAGAGGCCGGCTTCACGATCTCCCCTCGCCCACTGCAAGTCGCAGTAGTTTCATTCACAAAAAACGAAACGTCCGAACCCAATTGCGCCCCCAAAGTCCTTAGCTTTTCGCTCGAAAGCCCGGCGTTGAAGAAGCGGTTGAGCCCGCGCAAGGCTGCGGCCGCGTCGCTACTGCCCCCGCCCAGCCCAGCGCCGTGCGGAATTTCTTTGCGAAGCGTAAGCCGAACCTTCGGCGCGCGATTTGTCTCGGAAAAAAACAAGCGGGCGGCGCGAATGACCAAGTTGTCATCGCCGGCAAGGCCAGGCTCATCACAACGAAATTCGAATGCATTCGAGGATTCCAGCTCAAGCGAATCGCAGAGCGTGATTGGGGCCATAAGAGTCTCAATTTCGTGAAAGCCATCCTGGTGGCGGCGTAGCACGCGCAGAAAAAGGTTCACCTTCGCGTGGGCCAATTCTTCGATACCTTGCATTCTGCTCACAAATTAGCCGAAATTGACGAGATGAAACCTTCCGCGCGCGACCGTTTAATTATCGCGCTGGATGTTGGCACGCGCGCAGAAGGAATTTCTCTGGCGTTGACTCTGGCACCGTTCGCCGGATGGATGAAAATTGGATTACAACTTTTCACGGCCGAAGGACCAGATCTCGTGCGCGCGATTCGAGAAACGGGCGCCCACGTTTTTCTCGATCTCAAACTACACGATATTCCAAACACAGTCGCACGAGCGGTCCAGTCGGTCGCAAAGCTGGATGTCCAAATGTTGACTCTGCATCTCAGCGGCGGTGCCGAGATGGTGCGTGCCGCTGTGGCCGCAGCGCCCGAGAATTTGTTACTTCTGGGTGTGACGGTGCTGACCAGCATAAATAGTGAGACGTTGCGCGAAATCGGAATGGCTGAAGACGTTTCCCGGCAAGTCGTTCGATTGGCAGAAATCGGCGCGGATTGCGGCATCGGCGGCCTTGTTGCCAGCGCACAGGAAATCGGCGCATTGCGAAAAGCAGTTGGCCAAAGTTTGAAACTGGTCATACCCGGAATTCGCCCGCGCGGAAGCGAGGAACATGATCAGAAACGTATCATGACGCCTGCGGAGGCCGTCGCTGCCGGCGCGGACTATCTTGTAATTGGGCGACCGATCACTGGCGCGCACGATCCGACCATTGCAGCCAGAAAAATTCTTGAGGAAATCGAAACCTGTGTTTCACGAACTGATTGTCATTGACGATCCGACGCCGCGTCCCGGACCGCTCAACATGGCGGTCGATGAAGTCCTTCTTACAACGGCACGACCTGCGATTCTGCGATTTTATCGCTGGAACGCACCGTCGGTTTCCTTCGGTTACTTCGTAAGATTTGCCGAGGCGCGCGAGATCGCGGGGAATCGCGACGTAGTTCGCCGCTGGACAGGTGGGGGCATTGTGCCGCACGGCGAAGACCTGACTTATTCGATCATGATCGGAGCGCAGGATGGCACCTTCGCACTGCCATCGAACGTAATTTATCAGCGAGTGCATTCGATATTGGGTAATGCGTTACGCGAAAACGGAATCGTCGCGGTTCTCACTGAAACGAAGGCGCCGAAAATTTCTGACACTTGTTTTGCCAATCCGGTCGTGTCCGATCTAATCGAAAGCGGACGTAAGATTGCGGGCGCCGCCCAGCGCAAGACCCGCAGCGGTTTGCTCCACCAGGGAAGTATTCAGCGCGGAAATTTGGATGAGCGGTTTCGAAACGCATTCGCCCAATTGTTGGGCGAGCGGATTGTCGAAGGCAGAGTTGAGGCCGGCGTTTTGCATGCGGCAGAAGAACTAGCGACAACAAAGTATGGAACCGTCGATTGGCTGCGACGGCGCTAGATATGGCGTCCCATACATTTTAGGAGGGACAGCGTCCCTCCCTTCCAAGCAAATTCG
>QHQU01000163.1 GCA_003219925.1 Verrucomicrobiota bacterium | reverse complement strand
CCGTAGCCTACATTCGTGATCCTTTTGGGAACAGCTATGGTTACTCAACGGCGTATCAGAACAGTTCAGGAACCGGTTATAATCCAACCTTCGACTTGTGGAGCACGGCCGGAAAGGCGCCATCGCCTACTCCAACTCCTCCTGCTACGCAACAGGATCTCTGGATCAAAAACTGGTAAGCTTGTCATCCTGAGCGAAGCGCAGCGAAGCCGAAGGATCGCTTACTAACCCTACTGTTCAGAGAAAATGGTTAGAGATTCCTCGACTGCGCTCGGAATGACAAAAATCGTCTGTCATCCCGAGCGTAAGCGAGGGACCTCGCGAGTGTCCGTCAAGCATTTGCGAGATCCTTCGCCGTCAGCGCCGCACGACAATGCCGTCATCCTGAGCGGAGCGCAGCGAAGTCGAAGGATCCCGCCGCGCTAGCTTAAAGGTACCTTCAACGGGATTCCTCGACTTTCGCTCGGAATGACCAAGCGATCTATTCGCCGCTCGTGTGAACGACGATCACCACGCGCCGATTCGGCTGCTGTCGCTGAATTTCGGACTGCTCCATCGCCGGATCCATCACCGGCCGTGGCGCCACCAAAAACTTCGACGCGCCGTAACCGCGCGCTTGAACTTGTTCCGAATTAATCCCCATCACGCTCACCAAATAATTCTTCACGCTATCGGCGCGGCGCTGGCTTAGATCGAGATTGTATTCGTAGCTGCCAAATGCGTCTGTGTAACCCTCGATCGAAAATGTCGCCTTCGGATTGCGTCTGATCAGGGTGCCAAGCTTTTGTAATTGCTCGACCGAACTCGCCTGCAACTCTGCGCTATCATATTGAAAGAGCTGGTCATCCGGCATTCGGATTGCCGTCCCCGATCCGAGCGGGCCTTTTTGGGCCAGCAATGAATCGAGATCGCTGAAGCCAGCGACGCGATTCTTGTTCGGTCCAGCGCTGTCCGCCTGGATTTTACTGGTGAACGTGTTTGGCCGCTTGATGTTCGTGCTCGTCGCCAGTTCGGTTCCGCTCAAGGCGGGTTGAGGACGACCCGAGACCGCGGAGTCATTTAGCAACGATTGTTCATGGGTCGCGTTTGGGTTTTTCGCAAGCGCTTGCGCCGTACTCCGCTCAATCTCATTTAACATCGACGTCGCCGGTGCGGGGTCGACTCTTGGCTTGTCCGGCAAAACATCTTGTGTGTCGTCGGGCATGGCCGTCGTCGCCTGCACTTCCTGCAACAGTGCATCGAACGACTTCTTCTCATCCGGCAATTGCACGTTTGTCTTGTCCGGCTCCGGCTTTGCTGCCGGATTAGTCTGATCCAGGCTCGCCTTGTCCAGCGCAGCCTCGGTATCAATCGGCTTCACTTTAAAGACGGGCGGCTCACTTCTTGGAGCCAGAGCCAGGTCCGCCGACGCGAAACGCGTTTGATAAAGATAAAAGCAGAGCAGGCAATGGAGCGCGAGCGACAACACCAGCCCCAAAAAGAGCCAGTTTCGCTGACCGGTCGCATTTAACAAAGCGTCGTTGTAATCTGAATCCGGAAGCGCCATTTCTAGATAAACAAACCGGCAACGGCCGGGCCTTGTCAACCGCCTCGAGTGCGGGCAACAAAAGCCCGCGCCGCCTGCCGAATCTGCTCGGCCACGTTCGCCTCTGGCGCGACAAATTTCGGCGTGAACCAGGGAAACAACCCAATCAAATCGTGCGTCACAAGGATCTGTCCATCGCAGTCTTTCCCTGACCCGATTCCGATAGTTGGAATTTGAATTGCCTGTGAAATCATCTTCGCCGTTTCAGGGGCAACAATTTCCAGCACGACCGAGAATGCTCCGGCTGCCTCGACCGCGCGCGCATCCCGCAACAGCGCTTCGGCCTGTTCCTGCGTGCGACCTTTCACTTTGTAGCCACCCTCCTCGCGCACGCTTTGCGGCAGCATTCCAATGTGCCCCATGAAGGGGATCCCAGCCGACACGATCGCCTCAATTTGCGGAACGTGATTGACGCCGCCCTCGAGTTTCACCGCTTGTGCTCCCGCCCTCATGAACAAACGCGCCGTCTCCACGGATTGTTCTGCGGTGTCGTAACTGTGAATCGGCATGTCCGCGACGATTAGCGCGCGTTTCACCCCGCGGGCGACGGCGCGAGTATGATGCAACATTTCATCCAAAGTTACCTGCGTCGTGTCTTCGTGACCGAGCACAACCATCCCCAGCGAATCGCCGACCAGGATAATGTCGAGGCCGCTTTCATCGAGCAGACGCGCGGTTGGATAATCGTAGGCAGTCAGCGCGGTGATGCGTTGGCCGCGTTGCTTCATTTCACGAAATTTTTCTGTCGCGTTCACGCTTGCGAAATCGTGGAGGGTCGAGCTCCTGCGGGAGAGCCCCGGCGTGGTAGAAACTCCATCCTCCAATTCAAATTACCATTTGTCGGTCAGACGCGTTATTTTAGCCGGGTCGGGCAATTGCGCGAGTAGCTCACCTACACTTTTTGTTTGTCCGGGCAAACGCAGATCCGGCGCGATGTCGCACAATGGTTGCAGCACGAATTTACGCTCGGTCATCCGGGGATGTGGTAATTGCAACATTGCGTCGTCTCGGCGCTCACTGCCGCAATACAACAAATCAAGATCAATCGTGCGCGAACGATTACCCTTACCTGGCGCTTCGCGTCCTCCTCTCCCCGGGGGAGAGGATTGAGGTGAGGGCTTGGTCCGCTCCCTTCCCAGGGCTCGCTCGATTTCTTGCAGTGCTCCCAAAAGCGCATCGGCCGATTTCTCGAACCCAACTTCAATAACTGCGTTGTAAAAATTCTGCGCTCCCGGTTCGCAATCGACCGGTGACGTTTCATAAATCGCTGATTGCACAATTAGTCCGGCCACTCCATTAAGTGCTCGAATTCGATCCCGCGCATTTTGAAGATTCGCGAGGCGATCACCAAGATTAGACCCCAGCGCAATCGCCGCTCTCATGATCTTCGCATCTGAATCTCTAGCCGATGTCGATGACCCCGGATTTGTTTGGCGTGAGGCGAGGGGATGAGCGCTGCGGCGAGTGGATCTGGGGAGCGCACGCGCCTCGCGTGGTGGCGATGGTGCCCCCGCCATCGCGAACTTTCCTCCCCCAGAGCATTGCGGCGAGGCGCCGCAATGAGCACGCGAGGGCGCGTGCGCCCCCCAGAAAAAATCGCGCCCGCCTACAGTCCCAAAACGTCGTGCATGTCATAAAGCCCGGGTGATTTCCCAATGACCCATTGCGCTGCTCGCAGCGCGCCGCGCGCGAATGTTTCGCGGCTGCTCGCCCGATGAGTCAGCTCGACCCGCTCGCCCTGTCCGGCAAAAATTACAGTATGATCGCCCACCACATCGCCGCCGCGAACGGAATGAATGCCAATCTCCGATTTCTCACGCTCGCCAATCATTCCTTCCCGCCCGTGCCGCAATTTTTCCGCGTTTCGGGCCCGTTGCAAAATTTCTGCCAGCGTTTTCGCCGTTCCGCTTGGCGCATCTTTCTTCAAACGATGATGCGTCTCCAGAATTTCGAGGTCGAAATTTTCGCCCAGAATTTTTGCCGCCTGTTCTGTCAACGAAAAAAGCGCGTTCACCCCGATGCTGAAATTTGAAGCGAACACGACGGGAATTTTCTGCGCCGCCGTTTCAATCGCTTGCTTCTCTTTAGCCGAGTGTCCGGTTGTTCCGATTACGAGGGCAGCGCTTGATTTCACCGCCGCATCGCAAACAGCTTCAGTAGCCGCTGCACTACTGAAATCAATCAGCACATCCGCATCCGCCGACGTGATCCGATCGCCCAGATCCGATTTTGCAACAATCTCCGCGTTCTCACTTGCGGCGACGCTCGCAATCGCCTGCCCCATGCGCCCGGCCGCGCCGACAAGTGCAATCCGAAGTTTTGTCATCACCTTCGTCTTACCTGCCGCCGTTGTAGCGCCGCTGTCTCCAGCGGCAAGGGCCAGGAATTCTGCCGCCCGCGACGGCTGCAACTACAAGTAGAGCATTATTCGCGTTCAAATCTCTCCAGGGTTTTGCGCAAACGCGCCTGATTTGCCTCACTCATTTCGCAGAGCGGCAAACGTACTTCCGCCAGGATTGTCCCACGCCACGACAATGCGGTTTTTATCGGAACCGGATTCGGTTCGATAAACAAATCTTTGAACAACCAGTAAAGTTTGCGATGCAATCCCTCCGCCCGCTTGAGATCGCCGTTCGCGAAAGCGTCCACCAGGTCGCACATTTCACGCGGCAATAAATTCGAAGCTACACTCACGACACCGACCGCGCCGGCCGCCAAAAATGGAAGAGTCAATCCATCGTCGCCGCTCAATACCGTGAAGGCGTCCGGCAAACGCGCGCGCAATTCACTTACCCGATCCACGTTTCCCCCAGCTTCCTTGATTGACACAACGTTCGGGCAATCGCTCTGAATTCGCGCCACCGTTTCCGCAGCGATATCAACACCGCATCGTCCCGGAATATTGTAGAGCATCAGACGAAGCGGAGTTGATTTCGCAATCGCGGAAAAGTGACGAAACAAGCCTTCCTGACTTGGTTTGTTGTAGTAGGGGGAAACCAAGAGTGCGCCATCAACGCCGAGTTTTTCTGCCTCTTCGGTGGCTGCAATTGCTTCTCGCGTCGAATACGACCCCGTCCCAGCAAGAACGAGACAGCGCTTGTTCGCGGTTTCAATGGCGCAACGAATCACCCCTTTGCGTTCGTCATGGGTCAGCGTGGGCGATTCGCCGGTGGTTCCAACGGCAATGATGCCGTCGATGCCAGCCGCGATTTGGGATTCGATTAAATTCCGCAGCGCGGTGAAATCAATCGCGCTTTCGCGAAAAGGCGTAACCAGAGCGGTGAAAGTGCCGCGAAACATTGGCGGATTTTAAAACGCCACACCACCTTTGTCATATCGAGCGCAATCGAGACATCTCTGCTCTTAAATGGTAAGAGATTCCTCGACTTCGCTGGGAATGACAGATGAGAAAGGGTAGCGCGCACTTCCTGTGCGCTTAGCTCCGCATATTGCGGAGCTTCCCGCGGAGCCAAATCACAATTCGATCGTGCCCTCGAAAACAAACTCGGCCGGGCCGGTAAGAGTGACATCGGTGAAACGCTGACTGTCGCGGTGAAAATCGACATTTAATTCGCTGCCGCCACGCACCAGGACGCCAATGGGCCCGTCGGTTTTTTCCGTTGCGGCAAAAATGAGCGCGCTCGCCACCACGCCAGTGCCACAGGCGAGCGTCTCGTTTTCCACTCCACGCTCATAAGTGCGGATTGCAATTTTGTTTCCTCCCCGTTTTTGCAGAAAGTTTACGTTGGCGCCTTTGGGCGAAAACATCTCATGTCGCCGGAGAGCAGCACCTTCACGCAATACGTCAATCTCTTCGATGTTCACAGCTGGAATAACAACATGCGGAACTCCGGTGTTAACAAAGTGGATGGTCTTGTTTTCGTAGCCACCCGAAACTCTGACATTCAGCTGCAAATCAGTCGGCTCGCTCATGTTCAAAGTCACAAGCTCGCCATGAAGTTGTGCGGCAATGATCCCGGCGGGCGTCTCAAACGAAACTTTTTTACCTGCATCTGCGACTTTCTCGACGAAACGGGCAAAACAACGCGCGCCATTGCCGCACATTTCTGCTTCGCCGCCGTCGCTATTATAGTAACGCATCCGAAAATCAGCGCTGTTGGTCGCGCGCTCGACCAGCAAAACCCCATCCGCCCCGACCCCGCGATGACGATCGCAAATTTTCGCGATTTGCTGCGCGCTCAATTGTACCTTGCCGGCGCGATTGTCGATCATGACAAAATCGTTCCCCGCCCCGTTCATCTTGGCGAATCGCAGCATGTGATTCGTGTACCACAGGGCTGCCTCTATGCCAACCGTTCGTCTACGGTCATCCCGAGCGAAGTCGAGGGATCCCGTGGCGTTACCTTAAAGCTCTCGCATCGGGATCCCTGGCTTTCGCTCGGGATGACAGGATGGTTAACGAGCCTTGTGCGTTTTACGCATCGCCGACACAATCGGCGTAACGAATTTAGCGACGCGATCGGCCAGAACGTCGCTGTCCCCAACCTTTCCAATCAAATCGACAATCGCGCTTCCGACCACGACGGCTTCCGCAATCTTTGCCACTATCGCCGCCTGCTCCGGATTCGAGATCCCAAAGCCAACTGCGATGGGCAAATCGGTGTATTGCCTGATCATCGTTAGTTTTTCTTCGAGCGACTGCGCGACCGAATCTTGCGCTCCCGTCACGCCTTCGCGCGAGACATAATAAATAAATCCGCGGGCGGCTTTTGCGATGAGCGCGATCCGCTCTGGCGGCGTAGTCGGCGCAATCAACCAGACCCGGACTATTTTCGCCGTAAAATTGTCGTTCTCATTGCGCAAACTTGACGGCTTTAAGCCGTCAAGTTTCTGAGCGTTCGCATCTTCTTCCGGCGGCAGATCGAGGATGAGCAAACCATCCACACCGGCGTCCGCCGCGGCCCGATTAAATTTTTCAATGCCGAATCTGAAAATCGGATTCAGATAGGTGTAAAGCACAATCGGGATCTCGGAAGCACGCCGAATCTCGCGCACACAATCGAGCACGCCATGCGCAGTCGCCCCGGCTTCCAGCGCGCGTTGCGCCGCCAGTTGGTTGACAATGCCATCCGCCAGCGGATCGGAAAATGGCAGGCCAAGCTCGAGTAAATCCGCTCCGTTTCTCTCCAGAGCAAGCGCGATCTCGACGGTGCGAGCAAAATTTGGATCGCCCGCACAAATGTAGGGAATGAAGGCGGCGCGGTTTTCGCCTCGGCATCGAGCAAAAAGACGTTCGATTCGTTCTGACATTGCTGGCATTCTTAGCGCAGATTCAGTCCGGGTGAAACGATGACGCTTAGCCCCCTGGCAAACGGTTACATTCTGGGCTGGTCGGTGGCGTGGCCGCCCCGGGCCGATTGATGCCGAAATGATTCGGCGCGGTTTGCTGCCGAAGGATCGCGGCGGCGGATTCTGGTCTGCCTGGCCGATTGGTCTTGGCGCGTGCTAGCGATCGTAAGTCTCGCACTGCTCTTATTTCTAGCGGTTCGTTTCGCCATTGGGGCGTGGAAAATCTATCGCGCCCATCGCAGTGTCGAGTTTCAAGCGCCAAGAAGCGAACGGCGCGGCGCTTTCTTATTTGGTCTTTTTGTGGTGTTGATGAGTCCGTGGAACGTTGGCTTCTGGCCGAACTGGCAGGTCGCGACCGAAGCCATCACCGCTGCGGTTATGTTATGGTTTGCCATTCGGCTTCTGCTCCATTTTCCATGAACCCGACTACCGAACCACGGACCGCAACCCTGACGATCAACGAGATCTATCACTCGATTCAGGGTGAGAGCACCTGGGCGGGACTTCCATGCGTGTTTGTGCGGCTGACCTTCTGCGACCTGCGCTGCACTTACTGCGACACCGCCTATGCCTTTTACGAGGGCGAAAAGAAAACTTTGTCCGAGATTACGACCGAAGTTTTGAAATTCGATTGTCCCCTAGTCGAAATCACCGGAGGGGAGCCGTTATTGCAAAAAAATGTCCTTCCCTTGATGAGCGCGCTGGCTGATGCCGGAAAGACGGTACTGTTGGAAACGAGTGGGGCACACGATATCGCGAAGGTCGATCGGCGGGTGCATCGCATCATGGATTTGAAGACACCGGGGAGTGGTGAATGCGAACGCAATCTGTGGTCGAACATCAAGCATCTGACCACGCGCGACGAAGTGAAATTCGTCATCGGCTCGCGTGAGGATTACGAATGGTCTCGGGAAAAAATGCGCGAACACAATCTTCCGGAGCGTTGTCATGCCGTTCTATTTTCACCTATTTTTGGCCGGATCGAGCCACGCCAAATTGTGGAGTGGATGCTGGCCGATAATCTGGCAGCGCGCTTTCAACTGCAGATGCACAAATTTATCTGGGCACCCACCACGCGCGGAGTTTGAAGATTCCTTCGAGCTTGTATTCCGGAGCTTTGGGATTTTTGCTGGAGATAGGAAGTTCAGGACAATGACAGGCGCCCAGCCGAAACTTTGGATTGTGATTTCGCGGCCCGACCGGTTGCCGACAGCGATCGCGGTGGCACAGGCGGTTGGCGCACAATTTCCGGGCGGACTCCATTTGCTGCGCGAGGATTCGAAATGGTGGGATCGTGCGCACTGGCAGCCTTATGCGGGACGATTTGACGAGATTCATCCTTTCCCGCGCGTGAATACCTGTCGTGGTTTGCGTGATTTGCCACGGCTTTACCGCGAATCCGCCGGAAGGCGCGAGGCAATCGCGCAGCTGCCAATCGATAAAGCGCGCGATCTGATTGTTTGCGTGGGCGGGATTCTGACCATTTCCAACGCGACGATCTCGGCCCATCCGGAGGCGAAGAAGGTGCTTTGCGTCGCAGAAAAAGTTTATCGCGATCTCACCCGTATCGGCGAGCGGACACGCTATCGATTTACTACGTCGGGTTGGTTGCAAAACCGCATTGTGGAACCAATGGCGGGCTTAAACCGAACGATTCATTTCAAGCCGCGCATTAACCCGGGTGGCGACGGGGTGCGGGTCGAGCGTCTGCAAAAGAATCCGGACTCGCTCTACCATCGAATTGTAGTGATGAGTAACGGAGGGGCCGATGTCTCGAACAATCCGGAAATCATTGGCGCCAAATTTCCGAGTGTGGCCGAGCTCCAAAATCTGCCACAAGTCAGCGACAAGAACGGCGATTGTTCGAGTCGACGAGTGATTTTTTTCGGCACGCCCTTCCTACTTATTCATAACGTGTCACCTGACGTTTATGTCGAGCGACTCAATTCATGTCTCGATTATTTGCGGCGGAATTTCAGCGGGCACGCTTTGATTTATCGTCCGCACCCGAACGAGACGAACGAAGCTGATCGACTAAAACTCAACGGCTTTCGGATCGAAGAGGATCGCGAAGCCGCTGAGCTTTATTTCTTGAGGAACTATCAAACTATCGCCGCCGTTTTCTCCGTTTCATCGACGGTATCGCGGACGGCGTTGAACAATGGGATCAATGGCTATGCGATGTATCCCGTCTTTCCGTTCACCACTCAGCAATCAGAATTTTTTGCGG
>QHQU01000315.1 GCA_003219925.1 Verrucomicrobiota bacterium | reverse complement strand
TAAGAACCAGATCTGGCTTATGTAATTCAACGGCATTAAGAGCTTCATCAGCGGTGCTAGCGGTTGCCGCGACTTGATAGCCGAGTGAGGCGAGTTCGCGCTTAAGGGCTGACACGGTGATGGCTTCGTCTTCGACGATAAGGATACGGGCGTTAGTCATGGTAAGTCGGTTTGGGTTGGGGTTCTGTTTTCGCTGTTTCCGAAGATAGGAGAGAAGGGAAGAAAATTGTGGTGCGCGTGCCGCCCGCTGGGTCATTTTCAATTTTTGCTTCGCCGCGAATCTGCCTCGTCATTCCCAGGACGAGTTCAAGGCCGAGCCCTGCATTCTTTCCTGCGTCGAATCCCGGCGGCAACCCGTAGCCATCGTCGCGCACGGTCATTTGATTGCGGTTACCCCCGTGCAGTTCCACCGTGAGGTTACCCGCAGGGCATCCGCTAAGCCCATGCTTAAGCGCATTAAGGAGGAGTTCATTGGCGATGAGACCCAACGTCACCGCTGTGTCCAGGTCGACTGCGACCGGATCGGCGCGGACGTCGAGCACCAAAGTGCAGCCTTGAGGCGTGTGGGAGCGGACGAGCATCTCGGCCATCTCCCGAAGGTGTGCTGCGAAGTCCAAATCGGAAAATTCGCCGCTGGAGTAGAGCTGTTCGTGCAGCCGAGCCATGGAGTAGATGCGGTCGCGACATTCATCGAAAACGGCCTTGTCTGCGGCGTTGCTGAGCTTCTCCGCCTGGAGCATCAGGAGGCTGGAGATGATCTGGAGGTTATTCTTGACCCTGTGGTGCACTTCGGCCAACCAAGCGGTGCGTCGCTCGACGCGCTCTTGAAGTTCGGCCTGGAGCCGGCGGAGCGTTGATAAAAGGTGCGCGACGATGCCGTAGATCAAGGCTAGCATCGCAGCATTCCAATAGGGCATGAGCGGGTGGCCGTAGGCGCGGCTCAGCGCTGAATCGCCGACGAGCCACGCGGCGGCGCTCAGCACGCCGATGAACCAGCCGCTCACAGGGCCTGCATTCCAGGAAGCCAGGACCACCGGCACGAGATAGAACAACGCCAGCGAGAAGTCGCCTGTGACGTAGTCGAACCAGGCGATCACAGCTACCAGGACTACGGACAGGATCGTGGCGGCAGCGTGCGACATGCGGCCGAGGAGCTCGAGCGTGCGATGAATCGGAGCGAGAGATTGTTCCCAGGCCGAGCTACCGAACCGAACAGGAGAGATGAAAAAGTCAGAGTTACTGAGCTGCTTTGTTCTCATCTCGATCTTTTGAGTTCAATTCCCTTTCCATTTAGACTTCAAATTCCCAATTTCGTTCGGCGCCGATTAGAAACTCAGCCGGCTCTGAGTTCGGGTTAGCGAGAGGCGCCCCGCCAGCGGCTTGTTGAAGCAAACGCGAGCGCCATTCGCGTAGGCGACGGAGTTCGCGCGGGAAAAGAACAACAGGCTGCCATTTGATCGTAATACGATGTTGGATTCAGCCTGCCACCGGCTGCGACAACCCGAAGGACCGCAATGTCTCCGGGGATAGACTCCCGGTTACATCCTGATTCGTGGCGATTTGATACTTTGCCACCGCATCGCGCACGAGCGGGCCGTAAATCCCGTCGATTGGGCCGCTATAATAGCCCTGTTGCGTAAGCTGCTTCTCAACGGCGGTCACGGT
>QHQU01000162.1 GCA_003219925.1 Verrucomicrobiota bacterium | reverse complement strand
CCAACGTTAAACGTCCGCGCAATGTCGATTGGAAACGCGCGGCTGCGATCCTTTACGGCGATTGGGGCACGAGCAAGGCCTACGTCATCGGTCTTGCCTTCGCCGTCGCAGGTTACGCCTCCTTCTGGCTCATCGCCTTGATGTGTGTCCTAACCGCGCTCGTCGGCATAAATTATATGATTATCTGCCGCCTTTATCCCGACGGCGGTGGGGTTTACGCGAGCGTGCGTCATCGCAGCGAGGTCATCTCGATCGTCGGGGCGTTTCTGCTCATCGCCGATTACTTGGTAACGGCGGCGATCAGCGCTCTGTCCGCCTTTCAGTATCTCGGCGTGCCGCATCCCGAAAAATTCGCGGCGCTGTCGATCCTGATAATCGGTTTGCTTAATTTGCTCGGACCCAAACAAACCGGCGGACTCGCGTTCTTGATTTCGGTACCGACTGCAATCGTTGTCGTCGTGCTCGGACTTTTCAGTCTGCCGCACATGGGCGAAGCGATCGGACATCTGCAACCGTTGCACGGGACCTTTGGTCAAAACTGGGCCGGGTTCGTGGGGATCGTGCTCGCGCTTTCCGGCGTCGAAGCTATCGCCAACGCCACTGGAGTGATGAAACTCGATCCCGGGAGCAGTGATGACCATCCCTCTGTAGTCAGAACGTCCACGCCCGCAATTTTGATGGTCATGATCGAAGTCTGCATCTTCACTGCGTTGTTCGGATTAGCCGCGCATGCTCTGAACGGATTGCAGATCGTTGGCGGTGATGTCAACGCGCCCGGTGCTGAAGGCGTGCGCGACTACATGCTGCGCTACATGAGCCAAGTGTTTGTGGGTGGCGCAATCGGGCTGCCTTTCGGTCACATCTTCGCCGTCGTCGTCAGCATCGTGTTTGGTCTCCTCCTTCTCTCCGCGAGCAACACGGCCATTGTCGACCTTATCGCGATCCAATTCTTAATGTCGCGCGATCGCGAGCTGCCGAAAATTTTTCAACGTCTCAACAAATGGGGCGTGCCCAGTGCCGGAATGTTACTCGCCACCATCGTCCCGATGCTGCTTGTCATTATCGTCAAAGACATGTCCGGCCTCGCCGATCTTTACGCCGTCGGCGTCGTCGGCGCGATCGCCACCAATCTCGGCGCCACTTCAACCGATCGGAAACTATCGATCAAATCCTGGGAACGCACGCTGATGTTCGCGACGTTCATCGTCATGGCTGCGATCGAAATGTCGTTGCTCATCGATAAGCCGAACGCGCGCTACTTCGCCGTCACCATTCTTGCCGTCGGATTAATTCTGCGTGGCCTCGTCCAAGAACGGCGTATGAAAAAGGAGGCGCGGGCCCTCCCCGAACGAGTAGGTGTTGAAGTTATTCCGGCGGGTGCCGCCACAGCTGAGCCCGCATCGCCTGCCACCGGAAATCTGGCGGCCGAGTCCATCTTATGCGCCGTTCGGGGCACCGGGCGCACCCTCGACTTTGCCTTGCGCGAAGCGCACGAGACAGGTCGGCGTCTCTATCTGCTCTTTGTGCGCGAACAACCGTTCATGACCGAACAGGACACCAAGCGGAAATGGCAGGAGGACCCCGAGGCGAGCAAAATTTTCGGCGAAGCTAAAGCCAAAGCGGCCGATCAACCGCCCCTTTTTTGTTACGCGGTCAGCCCATCGGCGGCCGAAACAATCGTTGATGTGGCAGCAACGCTTGGGGCTGCGCGCGTCATCGTGGGTGCGCCCCAGCGCAATGCCCTGCTCAATTTAATTCGCGGCAGTGTCATCCGCGAAGTTTCACATCTCTTGCCCGAAGAGATTGACTTGCTCGTCTATGCATGAAGATCAGCCACTACCTCGATTTCGGCAGTTTGTGGAAACATGTCGAGTGGGGTGATCGAATCGATCCGGAACGATTGTTTTAAAGTGACAAGGTCTCGCGCGAGAGTGGCGGGATTGCAGGAAACGTAAACCAATTGGGTTGGTCGATGTTCGATCAACGTCTCGAGAATCATTTTGCTCAGGCCGGTTGCAGGCGGGTCCGCTATGACCGCACTGTTTCCTCCGTCCGAGGCGGGCGCGATTGATTGCAATCGCGCGCCGAGCTCCGTCTCCACATCCACCGCAACGTACGTTTCGTTTTCGTTCGCGTCTTCCCGTGCAACGGCGATCGCATGCTGGTCCCAATCAATCCCGATCACTTTTCCGAAGCGCCCGCGCAATCGTTTCGAAAAAAATCCGGCGCCACAATAGGCATCAATAAGCGTACCAGTCGCTGAGCCGAGCAAACGGTCCACCAGATCCAGCATCGCCGCCGCGACAGCATCGTTCGCTTGCGTAAATACGCGCGGGGCGGCACTGGCGCGCAAAGTGTAATGGCCATCGCGCGGGCGGCTTCCCCGTAATTCGGCTAATTGCGCATTAACTTCATTTAATGCGATCGGACAACGTTCAATATCAAGCAGCTTGTTCGATTCGCGCCGGAAAAATCCGACCGCACCGTCGCGCACGTGCACTGTGATACGATTGCGATATTCGTATTCGATCGGCGAAGGAATGAATGGGCGCATCGGCGGCTCTTTCAATCCGCCAATTCGCCGCAGCGTTTCTTTCACTTGCCGCCATTTTAAGGCCAGTTGGCGTTCGTAATCGATGTGTTGGTAAACGCACCCGCCGCAACGTCCGAAGTACGGACAGCGCGGCTCGACCCGATGGGGCGAGGCCGTAACAATGCTTTCCAGTTCCGCTTCGAGAAATTTTTTGTGTTCGCGGGTGATGCTTGCCGAAACGGTTTCTCCATCGATGACGTAAGGCACAAACACGGCCTTGCCATTCGCGTGCGCGACTCCTTTCCCGCCGAAGGCGACATCGGTGATTTGAAGCTCCACAGCAGCTGTCATCCCGAGCGAAGTCGAGGGATCCCCGACGAAGTTACCTTTACGCTACCGCGGCGGGATCCTTCGACTTCGCTGCGCTTCGCTCAGGATGACTGAGTTTTAGGGGCAATTAATAATCGCGCACGTAAGGGTATTTCGTCTCGTTGCCGAGCTCAGGCGGGAACTCCGCGTAGCCGGCGTGGATCCACGGAATATCGCTTGGGAGCAACGGATAATAGCTTTGCCGATAAGCCGGCACTGGCCAGAGCAGAATTTCGAGCAAGCCGGCGACGTGTCGCGCCGCCGAACGTCCAACGCCCCGTACAACGCCGTAGCCGGCGGCAGCAGAATTGCCTTCGTTGGTGTTAACTGTCGCAATTGTCACCGGGATTTCCGCCGGGGCGAGAAAGAAATTTGAGAAGCCGCGACCGAGCTTGCGCGTCGGTCCATAATCATTCGAAGGTGGATCGTGAATATCCGCCAGGGCGGAACTGGCAAGGGCGAGGCCGGCGAGAAAGACAAGGATTTTCATATGCAACTCCGAATTGGAGCAAAAAGGGAGCGATTTCACAATCCTAATTTCGTGGGTCGCTGGCCGGTTGGTTCCGTGTCATAAAAATGGATGCGCAAATCGTAACGGCCAGAACCGCGACAATGGCCACAAGTGAGATGTAATTCGGGATCGGAAAGAGCTTGGACAGGATCATTTTAATTCCAACGAAAATGAGGATGGCGGAGAGGCCGACCCGAAGATAAACAAACCGATTCATCAAATTGGCCAGCAAGAAGTAGAGCGAACGCAGGCCGAGAATCGCGCAAATGTTCGAGGTATAAACGATGAACGTGTCCTGAGTGATAGCGAAGACGGCCGGAATGGAATCGACCGCGAAGACAAGATCCATCACATCGATCACGAGCAAAACCAAAGCGAGCGGCGTGAGCATGAGCCGTCCATCAATTCGCGCCGTGAAATGGGAGCCGCGAAAGTCGTGCGTTACCGGCATAAATTTGCGGCACATGCGCAGGAACCAGCTGTCGCCAAAATCAGTTTGCTGTTTGCTGAAGGCCATGCGGATCCCGGTAATGAGCAGAAAAACGCCGAAAACGTAGAGAATGAAGTGGAACCTGGAGACGAGGGAAACACCCAGCCAGATCATCACCCCGCGCATGACCAGCGCGCCCACGATGCCCCATACTAAAACGCGATGCTGCGAGATGGGCGGGACTTTGAAATAGGCGAAGATGAGGACGAAAACAAAAATGTTATCGACGCTGAGCGAATACTCGATGAGGTAGCCGGTGAGAAAGTCCAAAGCACGGTCCGGCCCTTGCGTTTGGGCCACAACCAGGCTGAAGCCAAGCGAGAGCACCACCCAAAGCAGACTGCGTAACGTCGCCGCCCGCATCGTCAGCGCACGATGGCGCCGCTTGAAGCTGGCCAGGTCAACCGCGAGGGCGATGAAAACGCCGATATGAAATGTGATCCAAAACCAAATGCTCGTGGGCACGGCGGCAACCGTTTCACGTTGCGTGAAGGGCCGCAATCCGAAACACCAAAAGCACCTCCAATTTTCTCTCGCGCGCCGGAACGTTTTTCGTAGGGTGAACGACCGCGAATGGATGCTGAGTTGGAAAAGCTTGTCGAATCAGGAAAGCTGACGACAAAAGCGGCCGAGCAATTGGAGCAATTACGTCCCGGCTCATTTTGTCTGCACAAAAGTTGGGGATTCGGTCAGGTGGCGGAGTGGAATCTGTTGCTCAATCAGATCGTGATCGATTTCAAAACCAAAGCCAGGCATCCGATGCAGCTGGCTTACGCCGCGGAAAATCTGACACCAATCCCGGCCGGCCATTTTCTCGCGCGCAAGGTAAGGGAGCCCGATGCGATCAAGGCGGCCTTAAAGTCGGATCCGGCAGCAGTCGTTCGTAACATCCTGGAAGGGTTCGACGGCAAAGCCACCCTCGCTCAGATCAGCGAGGTGCTGGTGGGCGATTTGTTCACCGAAACGGAATGGAAGCGGTGGTGGACGAGCGCGAAGAAAGCAATGAAGTCCAGCGGTTACTTTTCGGTCCCGGCAAAGAAATCGGAGCCGATCGCATTGCGGGGCGAGCCCGTCTCGCGCGCGGACGAGCTCCTCACATTTTTTAATCAGACTCGGCAGTCTAAAGAGCAGGCCGCAGCACTCGACCAGATCATTAAGTTCCATCACGAATTTAAAGATCCGAAAACGCAATTGCAGCCGATCGTCGAAAAAATCGAGAGTACCGCTGCGCAAAATCAAAAATTGCATTCCCCGCTCACCTTCGAGCTTGTCCTGGCGCGAGACGATTTGCTCGCGCGCGTTCCGGAATTGACGATCACCCGGCCCGACCTCACTCTCGAGCGTTTGATTTCAGAAGAGGAACCGCGTCTGACCGAGATTCTTTCGAAGCTTCCGTCAGCCAAAGAGCGTCGCGTTTTGCAAGCACTGCCGCGGGCGCTCGGCGATGGCTGGTCCAGGCGCGTCTGGCGAATGATGGTCTCGAACAATCCGCGGCTCGTCGCACAAATTCCAAAGATTTTCGCCGAGAACGGGAAGATTGACGAGCTGCGCACATTATTGGAACGCGCCGTGCGCGAGCATTCCGCCAGCAGCGAAATGATGGTCTGGCTCTGCCGCGAACGCGCCAGCTGGCCGGAGCTGATTACGCCAGAAATTTTGCCGGCCATCTTATCCGCGATCGAACGCGATCAGCATAACGAAGCCTCGCGCTCGTCCCGTTTACGCGATCTGTTGCTCGATGATCGCGAACTAATTGGGGATATTTTTAAGAACTCCGAGGTCGGCGCCGCGCGCGACGTCATGCGCCGCTTATTGCTTACTCCGGTGTTCGATAACCTAACCAAACGCTCACTTATGGCGCGCGTGATTAAGTTGTATCCGGAACTGGAAAGCATGGCGACCGGAGCGCAGCCGGAAGAAAAGACGGAAACGCTTGTTGTTTCCTGGAGCAGCCTGCGCAAAAGGCAGGAGGAATACGAAGAAGTCGTGAACAAGAAAATCCCCGAGAATTCAAAGGAGATTGGGGTGGCGCGTTCCTATGGCGACTTGCGGGAAAATTTCGAATTCAAAGCAGCCAAGCAAATGCAAGCCGTTCTAATGCGGCGTAAGTCCGAGCTCGAACAAATGTTGCACCGCGCCCGCGGCACCGATTTCTCCAACGCCGACACCTTCCAGGTTTCCATTGGCACGATCGTCACATTGCGCGATGTGGATTCGGCGCAGGAAGAAAGTTATTCCATTCTTGGCGCCTGGGACGGCGACCCTGAGCGTCACATCATCTCCTATCAGACGGCAATCGGGCAGGCTCTCTTAGGCAAAAAGCGCGGTGAACGTGTCACTCTCAACACCGATCACGGCACTGCCACCTACGAAGTGCTCGCGATTAGCTCCGCTCCGCTCGATATTGCGCCAGCCTTAGCCGAAGATCAGGGAGTGGCGCTGGGTGCCGGATAATCAGGTGGCGTTCGTGGCTCCGCCTCGTGGCGATTTAAGGCCGAGAGCAGAACCCAGATCAAACCGAAGGTCGCCATGCTGACCGCGAAGATAGCCGCGATCCATTTTGCTTTCAGATTTCGCTGAACTTTTCGACCGGCCAACATCGCCGCCACGAATATGAGAACCGCCGCCGCCGCGAAATAAACCGCGCTGTTAATTTTTTGCGCCTCGACCGCGCCGATAACAATGCCGGCTAGCATCGGTGCTTTATAATAGGCTTTCGGCCCTTGGCCAGCGGGAAAATTCGGATCCCCATCCACCGTCGCAGCAGCCGTACCGGCTGCATCGACCGGAATGGAGGAACAAGATTACTCAGTTGACTGGAAGGCAGACTTTCCAGTCTGTGCGCCCAGCAGAGTCGCACTCCGCTGAAGCTGCTACAGCGCAGTAAATCTCCGCTAGGCACACAACGCAAAATACGTGTTTAGCGTTGCCCTGATATCGCATTTCATTAACACTTCGCTTCAGCGAGGTGCATGGCCGACTCTTTTACCACAACCGCTTTAGCAGTTTTCTTTTTCACCGGCGAAAAACCGCTGAAGCGGTTGTGGGCTCTCTCAGAGTGTCGTTAACACCCAGCTAAAGCAGGGTGTTAATGAGTGGGTCAGTTAACGCCCAAACACACACAGGGCAAATGCTCCCCCCTTGCGCCCAGTTTAACGCCAAGCAGATCTGTGCCTGTTCCCATCCGCAGCTCAGAAGATCGCTGGATGTGGATTAAAACATCCGGCGATTCAACTAACGAAACTTGGATTCCTACCCGAAAGTTACGACTTGGGCGAAGCGGCCGGGCTCGCTTTTTCCTTCTTCGTTCCTTTCTCGGCCTTGGCTGTCTTCACTTCCACATCTTTCGCTGTCATCGTGTAGGTGATGTGAGCCTTGTCGCCGACCTTCACGTCGCCGTTGACCTTGGTGTTGGAATCGCGATCCACTTCCCAGCGGTCCTTGCCCTTTTGCACAACGATCATTGAATCGTTTACTTCAAGGACTGGTCCGGTGACTTCATAAGTCTTGGCTCCGGCAAACGCCATGCCGCTGAGCACCAAACTCGCCGCTGCGATCAAACTAAATATTTTTGTTTTCATAGGTTAATCGATTAGACGGCTCGGGCGGAATGTATTCAAGGGTTTTTGCGGCAGAACCTCTTCTGCGCAGTAGGCCTAAATGCCTCGAAAAATATGGTTATTGTGGAAAAATCGGGATCGCTCCCTGTTTGCGCCGCGCTGAAATGCCAGTCCGGCTCGGACCGCGTAAAGATTTGGGACACGACGGCGCCTGTCCCTCCACGTTTCGTTACAAATCAAGGCGAGGAGGTTGGATTTGGCGAACTTGGTTCCGCAGCAGTAGAACTCGCCTCGACTTTGGTCGCGCTCATCACATAGGTAACCGTGACTTTCGCGCCAACTTTGAGATCGGCCGAACCCTTTGTCGTGGCCGGATCGATATCAATTTCGAATTTCTCCGCGCCCTTTTGCACTGTCACCATGCTGCCCGTAGCGGCTAACACCGTCCCAGTGACCTGATAAGTCTTCGCCCCGGCGGCGAATGTTATTCCGCTAAGGATCAAATTCGCTCCCGCGACTAAGCTAAGTGCCATTTTCATTTTCATGCAGTCAATTACGAGCCGCCCAAAGCACGACGCAAGATTTTAGAAGATGTCGATCTTGATGCCGACCGACCGCGTCTTTCCGATTTAAGGATGTAACGCTTTTAACGATTCAACGTGACGTCGGTCATTCCTTGCGTGGCTCAGGCATCGCTTTGACCTCCCTGCGTGCGAGAGATATTCATCGGCTTCTTGCCATGTCGAGCGAACTCGAGACATCTCTTGCTATTTTCGGTGGATTGCTACTCCTTCGGCGGTTCCGGCATCGTCCTAATCCCAACCCGAGCCAAATATTCATCGGCTTGCAGCAAGTCCGTCCCCGCCCGCTCCACGATCTTGAGAAGATTATCCATCGACGAAACTTCTTCGAGCTGTTCGGTCAAAAACCACTGTAGAAAATTGATCGTGATGTAGTCGTTCTGCTTCCGCGCCAATCCCACCAGGCCGTTGATTTGCTGAGTCACGTGAATTTCCTGATCAAGCGAAAGCTTCACCGCATCGCGCGGAGTTTTGAATTTTGATTTGGGCGCGTCGATCCCCGGGATCACTACACGTCCGCCGGCATCGACCACATATTTAATAAAGCGCAGGGCATGCCCTTTCTCTTCCTCGGCCTGCTTAAAGAAATGCTGCGATAACTGCGGCAACGCTTCAGCCGCAAAATGCGCGGCGATCGCATAGTACTGCAGCTCCGCACTGAACTCGTAGCCGATCTGTTCGTTAATCGCATCGATAACTTTTTGGCTCGTAAGCATGCTGAAGCCTACCGCGGATTACGCGGATGCAAACTGATTCGGCTGCGTATCTTGAGCAACTTACGTGAGCGAACCGTTCGTCCGATATATCGTCAGGCATGCAAGTAATGCAAGTCACAGTCGACGCGGCAAAATTTCGGCAATTACAGGAATCGGAACAACTCTTCCTGGTGCGATTGGGCCAAGTTCGCAACGACGTCCGTCACATCAAATGGTTGTCACCGCACATAATGGCGTCAAAGCGTACAAAGGCATAGAGCACGAGATAGCGCTTCACTCACTGATACTCGCTGTGAGGCTTTGGTGCGCAGCACTCAACGAGGCAGAAACTGTAATTCGGACGGCATGGCATCGCAGCCGATTATCCGCGAAGGTGCACGGCAAACTCAGTGCAGATGCGATAAACGCGCTTAAGTGCTTTCAGCGGTACTTCGCGAAAGCGAGTCTCGTTCGAACCGTTCGCGACAAATTTGCATCGCATTATGATCGCGATGTTATCACGGCCGGTTTACAGCGCGTTGCCGGCGATTACACGTTTGTCACCGGGGAAAGAAGCGGAAATATTTTCTACAATTTTGCGGAGGCCGTTCGAAACGCGTCGTTGCTCGATGAAGTTGGGGCGCTTGATCCGAGTGTTGCAACGAACCCGTTGTATCGTGATCTCGGACGACTTCACGATTGGTTTATGGCGTTCAGCCGCGAGATTATGGTTGCTATCACAGAGCGATGTGGTGTTCGAGTACAGACTTTGACATCGACAGAGGTAGTCGATCCCTCAGAGCGGCTACCGATTATTTTCATTGATGAGAAGGCAATGATTAAAACCCTGAAACGGCGCGGCGTTATCGATGCGAACGAACCAGAGCCGATGAATTGCTAGCTGATTGTTACTCGGCTCCAACGGCCCTGCCGCCTTTGCGGATGTTTTCTGCCGCCCAAAGCGGCTGAAGATTCGAAAAATGAAAACAGCGTTGCCGATCTTCGAGATTCGTTAGGTCAAACTGCGCGCAGGGAACAATGTGATCAATGTGCCACTTGCCGTGATTGTGCCAGCTCATGCCGGGCAAAAACTTTCCCTCTAAGTGGAAGCGAAGTTCGACAGGTGTACAGCCAACTAGCTCCAGTGTCGTGCGTGGCTCGACAATTCCACAGTGCTTAAGCGCCAGGCGCAGCCGGGCGCGTAGTGCGTGCCGAATTCTAAACGTGATCTCAGTTGCGTAGCGCTCTCGCCAGCGAGCATTCGAACGTTGCTTCCCGCGCTCAACGTAGAGGCGCTTCCGCTGTTTCCCTTCCGGCGTTTGACGCCATATGCGCTCACGTTCGTTCTCGCGCAATCTGACTTCTGGTCGTTTCTTGTACGCCTTTCTGTAGATGTTTTTATGCTCGCGGACACGCAGAGGCATATTTTGGCGATATGCTGCTTTTTTGAGTTTAGTCGTAGGTTTTTCGTCGTATCGGCGAAGTGTCTCTAAGCGTAGTTGCCTACGCCGGGGATCGCGCGCCATTTCTTTAAGCGCTGAGATTGCTCTTCGCCTGATTTCCTCAGGTGCTGCAAATTTCGTTCGTGTGTATTCGACTTTCGTACGCGTAACGCCGAGATGCTCGCTAATCTGCTTGTCTGTTAGGTGCGGTCCAGCCTCGGATTCGTCAGACAAGAGTAGAATTTGACTTTCAAGGTTGCCGATTTCTTGAAGTTGTTGACGTCCTGCCTCCGTCAGAAGAACCCGATGACGTTTTTTTAGTAGTCGCGCACGCTGGCTTGACAATTCCCGGTTTAAACAACCGCACGACTTAGTCGAACCTTGCCGCAGCCCAATCGCGCGGACCCAGACAGTTTGACCGCAGTCACATTGGCATAACCACGAATTAATACGATTTTCGCTTTTTCTTTGCTTCAAGACTGTCAATCGATCAAATCTCTTGCCGACTAAATTCTTGAGAAAACGTTTCGCCGTCTCTTCTCGAAGTAAGCAGCCGCATGACCTACTGCTCCCGTTTCGTAATGTCTGTGAGACGACCCATTTCTCCGATCCGCATGAACATCGACATCGCCAAATCGGGATACTGCGTCTGACGTGTCGAGGGCCGACTACAGTCCACCGTCCGAAAACTTGACCTGTTAGATCGACGGGTTGCATGTTCCGTTAACGAGTACTCCCAAGGTAGAATCTTTGGCGGTTAATGTCGATCCTCATGGGGATTAAGATTTCGTAAACGCGAGGACGCGTTTATCAGCACGCGAAGTGGCTTGCGAGCCCTCGAAAGAAAAACCCCGCCACTTGAAGTCAAGTGGCGGGGTTCTGGCGATGTCCTACTCTCGCGCGGCCTATCGCCGCACTACCATCGGGGCTGCAGCGTTTCACTGCCGTGTTCGGAATGGGAACGGGTGGTGCCACTGCGCTATTATCACCAGAGGTCCGAGCCGGACTGGCGTTTCGCTGCACCGCAGCGACGCCAGCGCGAGTCGGCATCTCTGATGACGATGTCGATCGTACAGTTTCAAAAGAACTGCTGGTTCTCTGATATCTACATACAGGAAGGGAAAGCGAACGTTAAGGCTTCGTTTTGTTTGAGATCATTTGATCTTCTCTGTTTGCGATAGCCGGGATCAACGATCCCGGCTACAGCTTAACAGAAAAGTAAATGATCAAGCCGAACGGGTTATTAGTATCTCTCAGCTGAATACATTACTGCACTTGCACCGGAGACCTATCAACGTGGTGGTCTACCACGACCCTTCAGGGAGATCTCATCTTGGG
>QHQU01000258.1 GCA_003219925.1 Verrucomicrobiota bacterium | reverse complement strand
TGACCTATGTTATTGCAGGCACGGAAGACATTTTCTGGCTGAAATTTCTCAAAGACCACATCGCCTTTGCCACCATCGGCGTACTGCTCGTCCTCGGTTTCATTAATTGGTTCGGGCCAAAACATTCCGGAAGTCTGGCCGTCGCACTTGCCCTGCCCACCGTGATCGTCGTTGTCGCGTTGATCGCCATCAGCATCCCGTATCTGACGACTCATTTTCTCGAGCCACGGCACGAAAGCCTCAGCATGCTGTGGGTCCAGTTTGTCGGCGTAATTCTGGCGCTCTCGGGAGTGGAGGCGATCGCAAACCTCACCGGCGTCATGAAACTCGATCCCGGCTCAACTCCCGAGCGGCCGAGCGTCGCGCGCGAGTCTCTGAAGGCAATCACTCCTGTGGCTATCGAAGTTGTCTGCGCCACTGCTGTTCTTGGTTGGGCGATGCTTTCGCTGCCAGCGGTTTTGGAAAGGACTCTGGGCCTATCAACCAAGAGTGAAGTCGCGGCCATCCTTTTGAAGCGACACGAGGACATGCTTCGCTTCATGGGCGAACAATTTGCCGCCGCCTCATTCGGAGTTTGGATTGGGCAGGCCTTCGGCTGGGTCGTCGGCATTGTGTTTTTGCTGTTGTTGTTGAGCGCGGCCAACACCGCCATTGTCGCGATGATTGGTCTTCTTTACCTGACAGCGCGCGACGGGGAAATGCCGCCGCACTTCAAACGTCTCAATCGACACGGAGTCCCGCTCTACCCGCTGCTCATCGCGGTCGGTCTTCCTGTTATCGTGCTGATGACCGCAACAAATTTCCAATCGCTGGCCGGCTTGTACGCAATCGGTGTAGTCGGCGCGATCACGGTCAATCTCGGTTCGTGCACGTTCAACCGCGCGATCGGCTTCACTTGGTATGACCGTGTTCTCTTCGGCATCACGTTTACTATTCTGTTTTGCGTCGAAATCACGCTGGCACGGACGAAACCCGACGCGCTTTTCTTCGTGGTGTGCGTCCTTGGAATCGGTCTCGCATTGCGCGCCTGGACACAAAAGCGTGCCGGTTTCACCACGCTGACAGTTACCCATCAAGTCGCTGCAATGGTTTCACCAAATCTCGCCGCGACCATGCAACCGCGCATGGAAGAAGGCCAAAAAATTATGGTCGCAGCTCGCGGCATCACGCCAGTTCTGAGTTTTGCATTGGACGAGGCGCAACTGCGCAAAGCAACTCTGTGCGTTCTTTACGTCAAAGAAATCGCGGTCTACTACGCTGGCGGACCAACGTTCCTCGGTCGTGCCAGGTGGCAGGATGATCCGGAAGCACAGGCAATTATGTCGCTTATGCTGAAGCTCGGGGCCGAGCGCAACATTTGCGTCTTGCCAGTTTATGCCGTGAGTGAAGACGCGGCCGCAACCATTCTCGATCTTTCTGCAACGATGGGCGTTGACTTTCTCATGATCGGCGCGACCCAGAGGCACGCCCTTGCCAATCTTCTCCGAGGAAGCGTGGCCACCAACGTCGCGCAACAGTTGCCAGACTCCATCCAGCTCGTCATCTACGGTTAGATCGATGAATCCGCCCAAAGTATTGATTGCTGATTCGATTTCGCAGCGAGGCGTCGATGAACTTTCCCGTGATAATGCGCTCGAAGTTTCTGCGAAGACTGGTTTAAGCGAAGCTGATCTCGTCAAAATCATTCCTGATTTCAGTGCGATTGTCGTTCGTAGCCAGACAAAAGTGACGGGCGCAATTTTGAATGCGGCGACGCGGTTGCGTGTGATTGGCCGTGCCGGCGTTGGAGTCGATAATGTGGATGTCGATACGGCGACTCGGCGTGGTGTCATTGTCATGAATGCGCCCGGCGGCAACACAATTTCCACGGCCGAGCATGCGTTCTCGTTGCTGCTCTGCGTCGCGCGAAAAATTCCAGCGGCGGACGCAATGATTCACGGAGGAAGTTGGAATCGGAAAAATCTGGAAGGAGTTGAACTTTACAACAAGACGCTTGGCATCATCGGGATGGGTCGCATTGGGAGCGAGCTCAGCCGGCGCGCCATTGCCTTTGGAATGCGCGTGTTGGCGTTCGATCCATACCTTTCCGCCTCGCGCGCGCGCAGTTTACAAGTCGAGCTGGTGGAAGAGATCGATGAATTGCTAGCCGCCGCAGACTTTATTTCGCTGCACACGCCGCTTACCGCGGAGACGCGCCATATTTTGAATGCGGCACGTCTCGCGAAAACAAAACGCGGCGTACGCATCATCAATTGCGCGCGTGGTGGACTGATTGACGAACAGGCATTGGCCGATGCTATATCGAGCGGCCACGTCGCCGGCGGCGCGCTCGACGTTTTCGAAACGGAACCGTTGCCTCTCGATTCGCCGCTGCGAAAAATCCCCAATCTCGTTTTGACGCCGCATCTCGGTGCTTCGACCGCAGAAGCGCAGGAAAGCGTTGGAATCGAAATCGCGCAGTCCATTCGGGCGGCCTTGCTCGAGGGGACAATCCGCAATGCCGTCAATATGCCGACCCTCGACGCAAAAACGCTCGCTCTTATTGGGCCGCATTTGCGTTTTGGGGAGAAACTTGGCCGCTTCCTCTCTCAGCTTGCGCCT
>QHQU01000257.1 GCA_003219925.1 Verrucomicrobiota bacterium | reverse complement strand
TGCCAAGCAACCAAACTAAAAACCAAAATAAATCTAACACTGTTATGCAATCTGATATACATCACTCCGGCCAGAAGGACGCGAAAGCGGCCAACGAATCATCGCCATCAGCGCCGTCGTTCCCGGCGCCCAGTCGCCTCGCCAGGCGATCTTTTCTCCGAAATCTCGGGCTGGGCGCAGCTCTTCTCGCGCCCGGCGCCGCCTTACTGAGCGGTTCTGGCAAAGCATGGGCAAAGGACGGAAATGAAAAGGAGAAGAACGCTCTTACCCGTGGAGATGTTGCGATTCTTCAGCTCCTTGCTGCCGCTGAATTGATCGAAACCGACTTGTGGAAGCAATACAACGAACTGGGAGGAGTAAAGGCTCCCGATTCAGGCTATAAGGCTGGCCTGGTTATCCTTGATGGCGATCAGCCCCAGTATATCGCCGACAACACCGACGATGAGATCAGTCACGCGGCTTTCCTGAATGCCTATTTAAAATCCAAAGGCGAGCAGGAGGTTGACCTAAACCACTTCGCCACCTTGGCGCCTAGCCAAGTCTCCTTCGTCCCCCAAACTGGACGACTGACGAACCTTAAACAGCTCTCGGTGGATACCAGCTGGTGGACTCGCTACCGAAGCACCACCAACCCTGACTTCGGTGCGACCTTCCCGAATGCGGTCCCGACTTTGAGAAGCGGGCAGCATACTGCCATTCCCCGAAATAATAACGAACTGGGCAACCCCAACAATCCCAGCAACCACGTCAAGGCGATCGCTTTCACCGCGGGCTTTCACTTTGGTTATATTGAACAGGGCGGCACCAGCCTCTACGCAACGCTGGCTGAGAAGGTAACCAGCCTGGAAGTTCTACGGATCCTTATCAGCATCGGCGGATCCGAGATCATGCATTTCCAGACCTGGCAGGACAAGGCGGGCAACGCCACGCCGTTGACCGATTTTGACCCGATAAACAATTCAACAGTGACATTTAAAGACTTGACTACGGGTCAGCCGGAGACATTGCAGGCCAACTTGATTATGCCCGAGCCGTGCGAATTCATCAGTCCAAACCTACCTCCCTGTGCAATCATTCGTCCGACCGGTCCAGGACAATTAGACGCAACAGGTGTGATCAACAGCTTCATTGAAGATGGGCTTTTCAGGGGGCAATCCTCTCAATTTATGCAGCTAATCACTTCTCTGGCCCGCGCTGCGGACGCAGCGGATCGAGAAGACGGTGACTGACGGTAACTTCCCGGTTTCAAACGCCGCGCTTCAGACCCACGCCTGAACGCGGCGTTTTAGCAAAGACAAGCGTCGGAGGAAACCAAGTGCAAAGCGAGAAGTAGGAAGCAGCGGCACAAGGATCCGCGATTGCCAGCCTCACCGCCAAAGATCCCGGGAATAAAATCGGGCGGAGTAGGTAAGCACAGGTGTAAGGCAATCTATCAAAAAACAATCCAAACCAAAAACCAATACTATGTCCGATTATATCTCTCACGACCACGAACACGACGGAATTGATCGCCGTGGGTTTCTTCAATGCATGGCTTGGGCCGGCACGGGCCTTCTTTGGACGGTCAGCGGCGGCGTACTCGCGTCAAAAACCCTCGCCCAAATCGCGAAGGCCGGAGACTCGTTGCCATCAGCTACGGATCTCAGCTTTCTCCAGATTAGCGATAGCCACATCGGCTTTAGCAAAGAGGCAAACAAGGATGTGACGGAGACGTTCAAGATTGCGCTCGATCGCATCAACGCGATGCCAACGCCACCGTCCTTCCTTATACACACAGGAGATATCACACAGCTGTCGAAACCGGAGGAGTTCGACACGTTTGATCAAGTGCTCAAGAGCTGCAAGACAAAGGATGTATTTTATGTACCCGGCGAGCACGATGTCCTGAACGACGGCGGAAAACTTTATCGTGATCGTTATTTGAAAAGCGTCGAAGCCAAGGGCTCAGGTTGGCACAGCTTTAACAAAAACGGAGTCCACTTCGTTGGACTGGTCAACGTCCTGAACCTTCAGGCCGGCGGATTGGGTCAACTCGGAGACGAGCAACTCGAATGGCTCGAGGCGGACGTGAAGGATCTCGGAACCAGCACGCCGATTGTCGTCTTTGCGCACATCCCTCTCTGGGCGGTTTATCCGCAATGGGGTTGGGGCACCAGTGATAGCGAACAGGCTCTGGGATATTTAAAGCGCTTTGGCTCAGTCACGGTCCTAAACGGACACATCCATCAGGTGCTCCAGAAAGTGGAAGGCAATGTGACTTTCCACACTGCGATGTCGACTGCCTTCCCGCAGCCCGAGCCGGGAAAGGCGCCAAACCCTGGTCCTTTAAAGGTCCCGGCGGAAAAACTGCGCAGCATGCTCGGCCTAACCAGCGTTCAATACA
>QHQU01000161.1 GCA_003219925.1 Verrucomicrobiota bacterium | reverse complement strand
GTTCCAGCGTGCCGCCAAAGCAATGGAATACGCCCCGAACCTTGTCAGTGTAAGGCTGCATTATTTCGAGTGTGTCCTCCCACGCATCGCGCTGATGGATCACGACATTGAGGCCGAGCTCGACCGCCAAATCGAGTTGTTGCTCGAATAGCGCCGCTTGCTTCGATTTATAAGCGCCATCTTCGATGCTGGCGTCGATTTGTTCTTCCGTCTCACCTTGCAATGCATTGGCGAAGACCTGCACTTTTTTGTCCTTCGCTGTCGCGATACTCGGCAACGAATGATAATCCAAACCCGTTTCGCCAATCGCAACTACGCGCGGACTCGTCGCCAGTTCGCGCAAAGGCGTGATCACGTCGTCTCCGGCCTCTTCGGCATAAGTCGGATGAACACCGATGACCGCGAAGATGTTTGAATTTTTCTCGGCCAAATCGATCGCAAGCTGGCTGCTCGCGATAGATGTCCCGATGGTGAGAATGCGAGTAACGCCAGCCTCATCCGCGCGTCGCAGGACGTCGTCGAAGTCCGGCGCGAAATCGGGGTAATCGAGGTGGGCGTGGGTTTCGACTAACATTTTATCACGCCGAGCTGACTTGAGACATCACGTCTGCTCGATCAATTCGAGGATCTCCTGATATCGGGGATGGTTACGCAGACTGTCCAAATCAGCGTCATGTTTAACCCAACTTATCATTTCCGGCGGCGCATTACGCAGGCTGTGTTCGAGAAGATCAAGCGCCCACTCTAACTCGCCGAGTTTAGTTAAGCCACAGGCAACGTTGTATTGGACGGTTGGATCGTCAGGCTCGAGAGCGAGCGCTCGGGATATCCACTCCCGGGCACGATTAGTTTCGCCGAGCTCAATAAGCCCTTCGATCCCCATGCATGGTGGTCTGGCATCATCCGGATAAAGCGCAAGCTGCCGCTCGGCTATTTCGACAGTACGCCGGGCCCATCTCAGTCGCGCTTCATCGCGGCCAAGAGAGCGATAAACGTGGGTCAAAAACGTGGGGACGTTCAAGTCGTCCGGATTAATCTCGGCGGCGCGCTCGAACAGCGCCGCTGTCTTCTCGATTTTTCCCTGGCCGTGGCAAAGTCGGCCGTAAAGATAATGCGCTTCGAACGAACTCGGATCGAGTGCGATAGCTCGCTCAAATTCTGCAACGGCTTCGTCGGGCCGGTGAGCAAGCAACAATGCAAACCCGCGGGAGGCATGCACCTCAGGCAGCGCCTCGTCAAGCGAAAGGGCCTTATCCGCGAGCGCTAAAATGCTGTCGGTGCTGATATCGAAGCGGTAGTAATAACGTAAGAACGAATCGCAGTCAGCCATTCCGGCGTAGGCGCGGGCATAAAGCGGATCTAACTCAACCGCCTTAGCGAACATACGCCGCCCGAGTTGGAGGTAATGTTTAATGTATCGACGATAAAAATCCCGTCCTCTCAAGCAGTAAGTGTATGCTTCGATGTTCTCTGTCGGAATTTGTTCGACCGCTTCCCGCTCCTGCGGTAGGAGCCTGACTTTGAGCTGTTCGACAATGGCATGAGTGATCTCGTCCTGAATTGCAAAAATGTCGGTGAGATCGCGATCAAAGCGCTCGGCCCAAACGTGACTGCCTTTCTTGCAATTAACCAGTTGCCCAGTTACGCGTACGCGTGCGCCTGCTTTGCGCACACTGCCTTCCAACATGAAATCAACGCCCAGCTCACGGCCGATTTGTTGGACCTTTAGCGGCTTGCCCTTGTAGCTGAATGAACTGTGCCGCGCGATGACGCTCAATCCAGAAACCTTGGACAGATCAGTAATGATGTCCTCAGTGATACCATCGCTGAAATACTCCTGCTCGGGGTCGCCGCTCATGTTGTTGAACGGCAGGACGGCAATTGATGGGCGGTCCTGTTTCATCGAAGTCATATTCCCGTCGTTGGCGTCCTCCAATATGACGCTATAAACGTGAACCGGCTTCTCGATGTTCTTCAACTTCTCCTCGCCCCGGTCTTCGAAAGCGAGATCGAGGCGGTTGCCGACGTGATCGCGCACCGCTTGTGAAACAGTGATGCCGCCGGGGTCGGCAACGCTCTCCAGCCGTGACGCGACGTTGACGCCGTCGCCGTAAATATCGTCGCCTTCAACAATCACATCGCCGACGTTGACGCCGACGCGAAACTCGATGCGGCGGTTTTGTGGCACATCTGTGTTCCGCTCGCGAACGCCGCGTTGCACCTCGCTTGCGCAGGCCAGCGCGTTCACGACACTGGGAAATTCGGCCAAAATACCGTCGCCGGTGAGCTTGACGATGCGTCCCTGATGCTGGGCGATTTTTCCGTCGATTAATTCAGTCCGCACAGCCTTGAGGGCCGCGAGCGTACCGGCTTCGTCAGCGCCCATGAGCCGGCTATACCCGACGACATCGGCAGCAAGGATAGCAGTGAGGCGGCGTTCCATCGTTGCGGCGTTAAAGCGTTGAAGGGGAAGAATCGAGAAATGTTAACCCGCGAGAGTAACCGCTTCAACGGTTCAACTCTTCAACGCTTTAACCCTTATCAATCCGTTCGAATAACCTTTGGTAGCGTGGATGGTTGCGCACCGGATCAAAATCAGAATCGTACTTCGCCCATTGTACCTTTTCGTGGCCAAGTTTGGGGAGGCATTGCTCGAGCAGGTCCAGGGCGGCGTCAACATCCCCTAGTGACGAGTAGGTACACGCGGCGTTATACTGCGCGACTAGGTCATCCGGGTCGATCGCCAGGGCACGGGCCGTCCATTCCCGGGCGCGATCTTTTTCCCCCAGCGCAAACAAGGCACCCGAGCCAATCTGTGCCGGTCTCGAGTCCTCGGGGTGAATAGTGAGTTCACGCTCCGCCAGTTCGACGCCCTTTCGAGCTGCATCTTTCGCATCTTGCAGCCGACCTAACGACTTGTAGATGGCAACGAGAAGGCATGGCACTTGGTAATCCGCTGGGTCGGCGGCAGCCGCGCGCTCAAACAGCTCGGCCGCTTGTTGAAGTTTTCCCTGCGCGAAGCTGCTACGAGCATAGAAATAATACGTCTCGGCCGCATTCGGATCGAGCGCGACGGCCCGTTCAAACTCCGCCTTCGCTTCATCATAGCGCTGCGCCGCCGAAAAGGCGACGCCGCGCGCAGCGTGTGCCTCCGCCAGGTTTTCCTCCAAAGCCAGAGCTCTAGCGGCGGTAGCAAGGATTTCGTCGGTCGCCACATCCACGTGGTAGGTCATATAGAGATAAGCATCGCAAGCAGCGATTCCGGCATAGGCGCGGGCATAACTCGCATCTAACTCGACGGCTTTCGCGAACATTTGCCGGGCCAGTTGCAAATAACGTTTCGAACGGCGATGGAGAAAGTCCCGTCCTCTCAAATAGAACGTGTAAGCCTCGACATTCTCGGTCGGCACCTGGCCAATCGAGTTCTGCTCTTGTGGTAGAATTTTGACCTTTAACTGCTCCACGATTGCGTGCGTGATTTCGTCCTGGATCGAAAAGATATCGGTCAGGTCCCGATCGAAACGTTGCGCCCAAACATGGCCGCCATCCTTGCTCTTGATCAGCTGACCAGTTACACGCACGCGCGCCCCGGCCTTGCGAACACTGCCTTCGAGGATAAAAGCCACGCCAAGTTCCTTGCCAACTTGTTGCACCTTTACCGGTTTACCTTTGTAGGTGAATGCAGTGTGACGCGCGACCACGAACAACCCGGAAATGTTGGACAAATCTGTGATAATGTCCTCGGTGATCCCATCGCTGAAGTACTCCTGCTCCGGGTCGCCGCTCATGTTGTTGAACGGCAGAACGGCGATGGAAGGGCGCTCGTCTTTCCCGGAAATCGTGTCGGCTGTCATCGGCTGATCCAAGAGGACACGATAAACCCGAATCGGTTTCTCGATGTTCTTTAACTGCTGCTGACCGCGATCTTCAAAGGCAAGCTTCAACCGGTTGCCGACATGATCGCGGACTGAACCTGAAATCGCGATTCCGCCCGACTCGGCGATGCTTTCCAAACGGGCCGCGACATTGACGCCATCGCCGTAGATGTCGGCTCCTTCGACAATCACGTCACCGAGATTGACGCCGATACGGAATTCGATGCGGCGATCCTGCGGCACGTCGGCATTCCGCTCCCGGATTCCATGCTGCAGCTCCACCGCGCAGGCCACCGCATTCACCACGCTCGGAAATTCCGCGAGAATGCCGTCACCTGTCAGTTTAACGACCCGTCCCTGGTGCTCAGCGATCTTTCCATCGATGAAACCAGTTCGCACGTCCTTGAGTGCTGTGAGCGTACCGGCTTCATCGCTGCCCATCAGCCGGCTGTACCCGACGACATCGGCAGCAAGAATTGCAGTGAGACGGCGTTCCATTTCGTCAACAAACAGTCATTCCGAGCGACAGTCGAGGAATCCCGTTATGCAATCTTTAAGCTGACGCGGCGGGATCCCTCGACTTCGCTCGGGATGACGGCGTTCGCCGCTCACCACTCCACAATCGTGCTGGCCCAAGTCAATCCGCCACCGAATACCACCATCAATACATAATCGCCGGATTTTATCCGGCCGGAGCGGTTCGCTTCATCGAGCGCGATCGCCACCGCCGCCGCTGAAGTATTTCCATAGCGATCTACGTTAACGAAAACTTTTTCACGCGGAATTCCAAGTCGTTCGCCAATCGCCTCGATGATGCGCAAGTTCGCCTGATGCGGAATGACGCAGGCGATGTCATCTACGGTGAGACCGGCTTCATCGATCGCTCTCCTGGCTGCGGCCAGCATTGCGGTCACGGCTTGTTTATAGACTTCCTTACCTGACATATGGATCGTTTGCAGATTCAGATGCGCGTTCTGGGCCGTGATCGGCGTCTTTGATCCCCCACCCGGCATGAACAAGATGTCGGTATACTCACCGTCGCTTCCCATGTTGGTGCTAATGACGCCGTGTGCGCTACCGCGATGACCCAGCACCGCCGCCCCAGCCCCATCGCCGAAAAGCACACAAGTATTTCGATCGGTCCAGTTGGTAATCGACGTCAGCTTGTCCGCGCCGATCACCAGCGCTGTGTCATAGGTCCCCGAAGTAATGAATTGCTGCGCGATCTCAATCGCGAACAGAAATCCAGCGCACGCGGCCGAAACATCGAGGCAGGCGGCATTTTTGGCGCCGATTTTTTTCTGAACAAAACAGGCGGTCGCGGGAAAAATCATGTCGGGCGTGGCGGTGGCGACGAGGAGCAGATCGATTTCTTCGGGCGAAATTTTCGCCTGCTCGATTGCTTTGAGCGCGGCCTTCGCCGCCATGTCGCTGGTCGTTTCGTCCTTGGCCGCGACGCGCCGTTCCTTGATCCCGGTGCGCGTCGTGATCCACTCGTCGCTGGTATCGACCATGCGAGAGAGATCTTCGTTAGTAAGAATTTTCTCCGGTGTGTAACTACCGGTGCCGATAATTGAAACCGTCCGTTGATTCCTAGCGGATCGCGGGCTCGAGCGGGGCTGTTGCTTCATGATAACGCTGAACCTCCTCGATGATATGCGGGTTTACCTGCTGTTCAATCGACTCCGCTGCGACGCGGAGGGCGTTTTTGACGGCCAGTGGCGTGCTCGAGCCGTGCGCGATGATGCAGATGCCATTGACGCCGAGGAGCGGGCTGCCACCGTATTCTTCGTAGTTGGTTTTATCTTTGATAGTGCGAAACGATTCTCGCGCCAAAAACGCGCCCACCTTTCGCATTGGCGTTCGCGACAGTTCGTGCTTTAGCCACTGAAAAATTGCCACCGAGATCGATTCGCAGGTTTTTAAAATCACGTTCCCGACAAATCCGTCGCACACCACCACCTCCACCGGATCCTCGAAGAGATGCCGTCCCTCGATGTTGCCTACAAAATTCAATGAGCTCTTCTTGAGCATTTTGAAGACTTCCTTGGTCATCTCATTGCCTTTCACATCCTCCTCCCCGAGCGAGATCAGGCCGACTGTTGGATTCTTGTAGCCGAGCACGTGACTGGAATAAACCGAGCCCATGAACGCATATTGGAGAAGATGTTCAGGCCGCGCATCGATATTCGCGCCCGCGTCCATTAAAACAAAGACATTCGTTTCGGTGGGCAGGACCGCGGCGATACCGGGGCGATAGATTCCGGGCAAAGTGCGCAGTTTAATCATGCTCGCTGCCACGGCCGCGCCGGTGTGGCCAGCGCTAACGATGGCGCTGGCTTGGCCGTGCTTGACCAGATCGACCGCACGACTGACGGACGAATCTTTTTTCCGGCGCACCGCGGACCAGGCTCGGTCGCTCATTTCGACCACTTGAGTCGAATGCACGATCTCGATCCGACTGTCGTTGCAACCGAGTTTCCTCAGCTCCGCTTCGATTTGAACAGGATCGCCAACGAGAAAGAGTTTGCTGATGTAGGAGTACTCGCGCAAAGCGAGAACGGCTCCGCCGACAAGGTTGGGTGGGCCAAAATCGCCGCCCATCGCATCCAGTGCGATTTTCATGCGAGGTAGCAGTTTGCGTTTATCACGCGGCTAATGCAAAACGAAAATCGAGCGAGGGAGAATCGAGAGTCGTGAATCGATAACGGTTTAACGATTCACGATGTGACAGAACGCGCAGCGTTCACGCGCCCACGCTCAAAACCTGTCGCCCTTTATAATAACCGCAGGAAGGGCAGACGGTGTGCGAGGGCACGGTGCTGCCACATTGCGCGCACTTGCTCAGCTGTGGAGCATGCCACCGATTGGCCGCTTTGCGCGTGCGCAACCGCATCTTCGAGGTTTTACGTTTGGGGACGCCCATAATTAGCGAGCGAGAACGAAAGCATGGTTTGGCGGAAAGGCAACGTTGGAACGCTAAAACGTGGAAGGGTTGAAGCGGGGGAATTTAACGGATCGGCCGCTTCATCGCTTCAACCCTTCAACGTTTCTCGATCTTCAGCTTATCCAGCACGCTCCAATCCGCTTTCGCTGTGCCGGCGTCGCCGGTAGTCTCAAGCTTGGCCGCTTTGCAAACCCGCGCTCCATCGCGATCGCAATGCGGATAGGGTGGCAGATTTAACAAAATATCTTCGCGCAGGAAGGGCGTGATATCGATGTTCTCCGGCCCGTGCAATTCGGTGTGGAGCGCAAACGCCGGAACCTTGATTTCGTGCTCGAACTTTTCGAGGCAGGCCACGCAGCTCAGCTCAACCGTTTGCGCGATCATCCCATTGGCCCAAAGCGCGCCATCGGAAATTCCAAAGTCCAGGCTGTAACGCATCGGCCCAACGCAGCGAATTTCCGGCGTCGCGATGTCGCCGAGGGGACAATCTTCTTCGCCGTCCAGATGCAGGCCTCCCGGCGGAATTTGATTCAAATGAATTTTCACGCGGCAAGTTTTTCGAAGTTCAGATCACGGCTGCAACGTTTCCCAATTCAGGATTAAACTTTTTTGCGAGTGCCTCAGCCACCAGTGATGGCACAAACGCGGAAACATCGCCCCCGAGCCTGGCGATTTCTTTCACAATTCGCGAGCTGAGATAAGTGTATTCTTCCTTCGGCATGAGGAAGATAGTTTCAATTTCAGGGTCGAGCTTTCGGTTCATCAGGGCCATTTGAAATTCAAACTCGAAATCGGAAATCGCTCGCAACCCGCGCACGACGGCGTGCGCGCCCTCCGAGGCGGCGAATTCCACCAGCAGCCCGTCCATGGGCGCGACTCGCACGGCATCGATCGTAATCGCTTGCCGCAGCATGGCGAGCCGCTCGTCCGGCGTGAAGAGGGGTTGCTTTTGATCGTTAATCGCTACCGCCACGATCACTTCGTCGAAAAGCGTGCGGGCCCTCTCGATGACATCAAGATGGCCGTTCGTCACGGGATCGAAGCTGCCGGGATAAATCGCGCGTCGCACCGGCAGAAAATCGTGCAGGAAAGCACAGTTGCAACGCTGATTGAAGCCCCGACTCAGACGATTGGGTAGCGCACGCATCTCGCGTGCTGGTTTCGGGCGTCTCGCCAAAACAATCTTTAGGAAAGTCCGCGATCGCGAGACCCGACCGCCAGCACGCGAGACGCGTGCCCTACCCAGAACAGGACGCAACACCACCTTTGGTCGGCAATGCCGTCTCGCATTCGAGCTTTGTCATTCGTCATTTTTCACGCATCCAAGTTGCCGAACAAGGGCGAAGCGGGGAAAGTATTCACGTCCAGATGATTGACCCGTCGCCTTATCGCAGCGTTGCCGTAGCCAGCACTTTCTCGCCTCGCTTTGAGCAGGTATTGGCCGAGGCGAAACGGATCCGGGACCGATTCGACTCCGAGCTCTGCCTGGTTTACGTGGGTGAGAAAAGCGAGGAGACGAGTGCGAAGTTTGCCGCCGCGCTGGAACGGATCTCATTGCCGAAGAATTCCCCTATCCATTACGAGCAGGGCGATCCAGCGACTGCAATTTTGCGGGCGATCGAGCGACACGATGTCGACCTGATCGTGGCGGGTGCGCTCGAGAAAGAGGTAGTCCTTCATCCTTTCCTGGGAAACGTCGCTCGCCGGCTTTTGCGGGAAGGCCGTAGCTCGGTCATTCTTTTTACCCATCCGGCGCGTGAACCAGAGCCCTTGCGCAAGATCGTCTTCCTGGTGGAATATTCCGAGCACGGTTCCAACAGCCTGCGCCGGGCGTTACACCTGGCAGCGCGCGAAAATTCGGAACGCGTTTATGTGGTGCGGCTTATCACCACCTTCGATGAAGCGCGCGCAAAAAAGGAAGGCACCCCGGCGGAAGCGGATGAGGATGCAAAATTGGAGCATTTCGTTCTTGATCTCGGCCATACCGATGTGCCGATCGAAGTACGCTGCATTCGCGGCAACACCGGGTTTGCCGCGGCCGATTTTGTGAAATCGGTGGAGGCGGATTTGCTGGTGGTGCCGCTCGATCCCGCGAAAAACGCAGGCCAATTGCCGCCTAATCTGGAATGGCTCATGGACGTTATTCCTTGCAATCTTTGGGTGAGCCGCTGAGGTGGAGGAGCGCACGCAACGCCAGTCCGGCTCGGACCTTGCGTTCAACCGCCAGTCTGGCTCGGACCGATGAAGTCCACTCCACCATTCCATCCTTACGGCACTGCGCACCTTCTCGTGATTTTTCTCACGATTACCTTACCGTTTGCCTTCGCAGCGCTCGTCCGTTGGACGAAATCCTCCTTGGTAGAGCGCATCATCGTTGGCGCGTTCTCTCTGACGCTGGTGCTAAATTATCTTGTCTACCTGCGCTTGGTGCGGCAATCCGGCGCCGTCAACTGGGAGCAACTGCTACCACTCCAACTTTGCGATTGGGCGATGGTCGTAATCATCATCGCCATGTGGACACGCCGGCCGGGCTGGTTCGAGGTCGCCTATTT
>QHQU01000256.1 GCA_003219925.1 Verrucomicrobiota bacterium | reverse complement strand
AAGATTGCGGCCGTAACCGAGCGTGAATGCATTGGCGGTAAGAAAACCTCGATTCGTTCCGACAACCGTGAGACTTGGCGGTGTCTTAACCCCGTTATAAACGGCCTGGCCTTTCAAGTCGCGCCCGAAGCACTTCAGACAGACCTCCGACGCGTTTCCCTGCATCAATTCGTAATAACGCTGCGCCTGCTGATAGGAGATGTTGCGGCGGTTCTGGTATTTTTTCTTCACGTTGGCACCGCCGGCGTCGATGTTCACCGGGTATTTCGCAAACTGAAAAATATTTGACCCAAGAAAACTGATTCCGCTCTCGATGGAATTTTGCAACGCGCCAATCGCTGTCATGACCAGAATGATCGAGAACACGCCAATGGTGATGCCGATCATCGTTAGGGCCGCGCGCAATTTATTCGCCCCTAGCGAACTGAGCGCCATCGCTATGATGTCTTTAAATTGCATGACTCAGAATTGGAGTGGTGGAGTAGGGGAGTGATGGAGTGTTGTTGCCAGCATTGCTGCACTACTCCAGGGCTCCATTACTCCACTATTCATAGCGAAGGGCCGTGACCGGATCGAGCCTCGATGCCGTCCATGCGGGTGCGAACCCCGAGATCAATCCCGTCAACACCGACACAACCATGCTGATGGCCACCAACCCGGTTGAAAACTGAATGGGAAAGGATGGAAAGGCGACGCCGATCAGATAGCACATGGCAAAGGCAAAGCTCAGTCCAATTATTCCACCCAACAAACAGAGCGCAGTCGATTCGATCAGGAACTGAAGGAGAATGGTGCGCCTGCGCGCCCCAAGCGCTTTTCGCGTCCCGATTTCTTTCGTCCGTTCTTTTACGCTAACGAAAGTGATATTCATGATGCCGATGGCACCGACAAAAAGCGAAAGGCCGGTGATGAAAAGCCCTGCTATGGCGATGGAGTTCTTAATCGGATCAAGTGTACTCTTTAACGCCTGCTGTTCGTTAATGCTGAAGTCGTCGTTTTTCTCAGGAGGTAAGCCGCGGACCCGTCGCATCAAACCATCCAGCTCATCTTTAGCCTCGGCTAGTTTTGTCTTGTCCTTCACTTTTACGAGAATGTCCGCCTCACTTTTAGCAGTGAAATATTTCTGAAACGCAGGCAGCGGCATCACCACAATGGAATCGAGACTAAAGAGACCAAGGAACGAGCCTTGCCGTGCAATCACGCCGACTATTTTGAATGGTTGCCCGTTAATTAGAACCGATTTGTCGATCGGACTCGCTGACGGAAACAGCGCATCGGCCACATCATAGCCGACCACGCAAACGTTGGCACCACCGCGCGATTCCAAGTCGTTGAAGAAGCGGCCCTCTTTGAAGTCAAACGTTGAGGTGATGATGTAATCCGACACCGTCCCGCGGACCAAAACGTTGCCTACTTCGCTATCCGCATATTTGACGTTCCGAATAACACTGGAGGTCGGAATGGCGATCATCAGGTTGGAATTTGGTGTCATCGCGATCATGCGATTAAGGGCGTCTGCGTATTCCGTTTTCATTTTCTTGCGATCGCGATAGTTCCACCAGTCATCGACTTTTCTCCACGGCCATTGCCCTACATAAAGAACGTCATCGCCGAAGATCGACATGCTTTTGTCGAAGCCGACCTGGATGCCACCAATCGCAGTCCCCATCAAGGTGACGGCAACGATGCCAATAATTACGCCAAGCGCAGTCAGGGTGGAGCGCGTCAAATTTGAGCGCATCTGCGATGCTGCAATTTTCCAGCTCTCGCTTAGCTCGTAGAGAAAACGTTTCATGGTCGATCCAGCGCGACGAGGTCGAGTTCCGGAATAAATCCGGCATGGTCGGTTTCGATTAGACCGTCGCGCAAATGCACGGTGCGCCGCGCATGCGTCGCGATGTCGCGCTCGTGCGTGACGAGAATGATGGTGTTCCCGCGTTGGTACAAATCTTCAAACAACGCCATAATTTCTTCGCCCGTTTTCGAATCCAGATTGCCGGTCGGTTCATCCGCCAAAATGATGGAAGGCTTATTGACGAGGGCGCGGGCGACCGCTACGCGCTGGCGTTGACCGCCGGACAGTTCGTTTGGTTTATGATTCATCCGATCGCCCAAACCAACTTCGTGCAAGACATGGGCAGCCATTTCCTCACGCGTGTCTGGATCGATCCCGGCGTAAATCAGCGGCAACTCGACATTGCGTAAGCTGGTCGAGCGCGGGAGGAGATTGAAGGTTTGGAAAACAAAACCGATTTCGCGATTTCGAATCGCGGCCAATTCGTCATCGTTCATTTCCGCGACGTTTTTCCCATTGAATTCATAGCGTCCCGAGGTCGGGGTATCGAGGCAACCAAGCATGTTCATGAGCGTCGACTTTCCGCTGCCGCTCGGGCCCATGATGGCGATGTATTCGTTCCTGTGAATCTGCAATGACACTCCGCGTAACGCGCGCACGGTCTCTTCACCCATCACGTAATCCTTCGTGATGTTTTCAATGTCGATGACCAATGGACCAACTGGACGCGTGGAGTTTTGGCTCATCGTGTTCAGGTTTCAGAGTCCAGGTTTCAGAAGGTCGGCCTGAACCCTGAACACTATTTCGCCTCTTTATCGTAGGTAACTTTGGCGCCGTCCTTCAATTTCCGGCTAATCGCACTGTAACTTCCCGAAATCACTTCGTCGCCCGGCTGAACTCCGCTCTTTATCTCCATGTAAGTGTCGTCCGCGATTCCCGTCGTCACTTTGATCGACTGCGCCTTGCTCCCCTTTTTCAAAAACACTACTTTTGCCAGTTTTTCGTGCTCCTCTTTCTGGGTCGCTTTTTCCTGGCGCTCATTCACGAGCTCGGCGCTGTTGTCGCCTTTATCGCGCTGCGCGATTTTTTCTTTTTTCTTTTCGATCTCCTCCGGACTCAA
>QHQU01000280.1 GCA_003219925.1 Verrucomicrobiota bacterium | reverse complement strand
TTTCCGTAAAGCTCTTTGCGGAAAGATACATCCTTCAACCTTGTTCCCTTAACCAGCTCGCTCGCCCTGGCATGCGGCGATTTTCCAGCCAGCACTTGCGCGACCAGTGGATTTTCCGCGCCGAATCTCTCCGCAAAATCGGTGAGTGAATCCGTCAGGCACAGAATTTCGTAATCGTCGTAGACCGGTTCGGTGGAAAAAAGTTCAAGCTCGAGCGATTCTTTCGCACTATCGCGAAATACAGCGATTCGTTCGTTGTTTGGTTTAGCCCGTTCATCGATCGCCCGCGTAAGCAGACGCGCATATTTGAACAGATTTCCGTAGAGGGCGCGCGGCCCGCGATAGCCAACCGGATTTGGGCGTTCCTGCTCCAAATAATCGTAACGCGAAGCGATTTTTGCCAGTTCTGCCTGCGCCTTTTTGATCCGGTCGAAGGCCGTAATCGTGTCAACCAATTTGGGATTCCGCAAAATCGCCGCTCGAAGTTTTTCGGCACGATTTTGCAAGGCCGACCAAATTTCCGGATCAAGCAGCGCGGCGATGTAACCACCGTAGCGTTTGCGATTATTCTGGTCGCTGAAAAGATCGTCGCGGCATCGGCGGGCATTCTCGAATGAGCGCTGGCCCCACGCCAGTAACATCACTTCCCTTCGGTTAAACATTTGCAGCCAGGTCGGCACCTCGCGATCGCGCCGATCAGCTAACTCATCAATCGTGAGCTGCCGGTCGGTTCTACCGGGATGACCGCTAACGAAAGTTAGCTCACCATCGCTCGGTCCGCTCGAATTCCATTTCAGGTAATGCTCAATCCGCGCAGGCTGCCCATTTTCATAAACCCGGAAAATACAGATATCGAGATCGAAGCGGGGATATTCGAAATTGTCCGGATCGCCGCCGTAAAAAGCCATCTGCTGCTCTGGCGCGAAAACTATCCGGACGTCCTCGTAACGTTTGTAACAGTAAAGATGATAGAGCCCGCCTTGATAAAGTGTGACGACATCGGAGCGCAGGCCGGTTTTGTCTTTGCTTTCCTTTTCGATCTGCGCAATCGCATTCTCGCGTGCCTTGCCTGCCGTATCGGGAGGCATGCCGGTTTTTACGGCTGCGTTTACTTGCGCGGTTACGTCTTTGATCGATATCAGCACATTGAGCTCGAGATCGGCGCATTTGATTTCTTCCGCGTTCGTCTTCGCATAAAAGCCTTCCTTTAAGTAATTGTGCTGCTCGCTGGACGCTTTTTGTAGCGCGTCCGCCCCCACGTGATGATTGGTAATGCAGAGTCCGGTAGCGGAAACGAATGACCCGCTTCCACCGGAATTAAATCGGACGCTCGATTTTTGCAGATGCTCGAGCCACTGCGGAGTCGGCTCGAATTGATACTTTTCCTTGAGTTGCTTGAGCGGCGGACTGTTGAAGAGCCACATCCCTTCATCAGCTCGGGAGGAAAGTGCAGTGGCAACGAGCATGGCAAAAATGAGTCGGAGCGAAATCATCGGCGAATGTAGAACGCGAATAGTCTTAATGAAAAGCTGGCGTTGCTTTCAAAAAAGTGGCGCATGGGACTCTTTGCGGTTATTCAATTCGCGGAAGTGACATGGTAGCCACCTCGAGCCCGATCCGACCTTGCCGTGGGATTGCGAAAAGTAGTTCTCGCTACTATGGCGCGGACGTAGTTCATTCTACCAATGCCAAAGAAAAATTCAGACGGTTCGCACCGCGCCAGAGTGCTGGTCCTGGTTGATGAATCGAACGTCGGCAGTTCGGTGCGAACAGCAGGACGCGGCCTTGATTGGATCAAGTTGCGCGATTTCCTGGCCGGCCCGGCTACGGGCCGCGACTTAATCGAGATGGTGGTTTATGCCGGGTTGCCACCGGCGACCCCGGCATGGCAGGACGAGCGCGATAAGAAAAACAAGTTCGTCCACTGGTTGCGCTCGAATGGATTCATGGTCGTGACGAAAGATGGGTCGCCCGCCGAAGAAGGGCACTACAAGGCCAACGTTGACGTGATGATGGCGATCGATGCAATCGAGCTTTCCGTCGAGATGCGGCCGGATCTCGTTATCCTCGTAACCGGTGATGCCGATTTTGCATATCTCGCCATCAAATTGCGGCGGCACGGAATCCGCGTGGAAGTAGCCTCGGTGGCAGCAAATCTTGGAAACACCTTGAGGTCGGCCGCGAACGACGTAATCGACCTGGCGCCGTTGCTGCGAACCTTCGAGATTAACGTTCAGGATTCTGCATCGCGACCACGCCCACAACAGCAGCGGCGCCGACAGCCGCGGTTTCGTCCGCTCGCGCCTCGAAATGGTTAACAGAACGTAGATCGGCGCGAAAGCATTCCCCAAAAAGAGAGCTAGCATTCTTCCATTTTTCAGCCGATAGTGCGTTGTTAGCTGCGACTTTCCGAAGCGCGATCTGATTCTA
>QHQU01000279.1 GCA_003219925.1 Verrucomicrobiota bacterium | reverse complement strand
ATGTAATCAAGGCAGCGGTCTCGGGTGGTGTGCTTTCGCTGACGGATGAGGTGGACACGCCGCAATTCACGCCCGCAGAGATGGCGGCGCTGGTGGATGAATCCCATCGGTTACGCAAAAAAGTGGCAGTGCATTGCCACGGCGATCAGGCAGGGCGCGAAGCGATTGAGGCCGGGGTTGATTCGATCGAGCACGGTTCGTTTTTCAAACCGGAAACGCTGACGTTGATGAAAAACAAGGGGACGTTCCTGACACCGACGCTGATGGCGGCGGAATATATTAAGGCGAAACTCGATGGTTATCCGCCGGCGTTGCAGGCGAAAGCAATCGCGGCCTACAACGCGCGCTCGGAGATGTTCCGGAACGCGCTCAAGATCGGAGTGAAAATCTCCTTCGGGACGGATGCGGCGGTTTTTCCGCACGGACAGAACGCGAAAGAATTTAAATTGATGACCGATCTGGGAATGGCCCCGATAGATGCTCTGAAGAGCGCGACGGCGAACGATGCCGAGTTGCTGGGGATCGCGCAAAAACTCGGTACCCTCGAGAAAGGTAAGCTGGCGGATGTCATCGCGATGCCCGGTGATCCAACGCAGGACATCACGGCGACGGAACGGGTTTCATTTGTGATGAAGGAAGGGAAAATTATTCGGAATGGTCCGGCAACGTCCGCAGCAACGAAAACGGCGCAGCAAAATCTGATAGATGACATCGGAGCTGACTTCTGAAAGCACGTCACACCACGCGCGTTCCTGCGTGTCATCCCGAAGCAGAGCAAACGGCGAGGGACCTCTCATCCTTCGCTCGTTACTCGACCTTTTGGGAGGTTCCTCGCCGTCTGCTCTGCTCGGAATGACGACCGTGAGAGCTTTTGACAAGACTCAAATCGCCGCTAGCTTGGTCGCCCGTTTCGGCGGTCATAGACCGTTGCTACAGGGAAAAATTTAGCAGGAGAGTTTCGGCTCGCTTGGACTGCACAAGATCATGCAACAAAATCGCAGCAAACGTTATCGCGCTTCCGCCGAGCGGGTGGACCGGAAGAAGGCCTATAGCTTGAACGATGCGGTGGCGACATTGAAAAAATTTCAGCCGACCAAGTTCGATCAAACGGTGACGGTTTCATTCCGGCTTGGAGTCGACCCGAAACAGTCCGATCAAATGGTCCGTGGAACTTGTCCGCTCCCGCACGGCAGCGGGAAAAAAGTGCGGGTGCTAGTTTTTGCTGAAGGCAAAGCGGCGGACGATGCGAAACAGGCGGGCGCGGATTTTATCGGCTTCAAGGATTTGATTCAAAAAGTGCAGGAAGGTTTTCAGGATTTTGACGTGGCCGTCGCAACACCGGCGGCGATGGCGGAAGTGCGCAAGCTGGGGAAGGTTTTGGGACCGCGCGGCCTGATGCCGAATCCAAAGACCGGAACGGTGACGGATGACACGGCGAAAGCGGTGCAGGAGGTGAAGGCTGGTCGCGTTGAGTTCAAACTCGACAAGAATGGGAATGTCGCGGTGCCCGTGGGAAAATTTTCTTTTGCCGAGAGTGCGCTGGTGGAGAATGGCAATGCAGTGATCGAGGCAGTGGTGCGGGCGCGACCTGCGACGGCCAAGGGACGTTATGTGGAAGCGATGACGTTGAGTGCAACGATGTCGCCCGGCGTGCATATTGATCCATCGCCCTACTTGAGCGTGTAGTTTTTATGAGACCCGAAAAAGCCAGCATCGTTTCCGATCTCGCCGAGAAGTTGAACCGGTCGCCGTTCGTGCTGGTGACTGATTATCAGCGGATGAAGGTCGATCAATTCGGCGATTTGAGGAACCGGCTCGCGCCCGCCGGCGCGGAAGTGCGGGTGGTGAAAAACAGTTTCTTGAAACGTGCGATGAGCGATTCCGGTTTGCCTGATGTCGCTGATAAACTCAGTGGTCAGACGGCGATCGTGATGGGCCAAAAAGATGTCGCGCCAGTCGCGAAAATTCTGAAAACGTTCGCGGCGGAATTCAAGGTCGCGGCGCTGAAAATCGGAGTGATCGACAAATCGATTTTATCGGCGCAGGAAATTGAGGCGCTGGCAGATTTGCCCTCGCGCGAGGTTTTGTTGGCGCAATTGCTTGGGTTGCTTATGTCACCGGCGACAAAGCTGGTGCGGTTGTTAAACGAGCCGGGCGCGTCGTTGGCTAGGTTATTGAACGCGAAAGCGCAGAAGGAAGGGAAACCAGCGGAGGCTAGCGCATAAGAGATTTGTAGCCGCGTCTCTGTGAGACGCGTGCGCGGCTCATAGAGCCGTGGCTACAGAAAGAAAAGAAACGAAAATTGTCCGAGCTGATGGCTATTGGCTTTAATTTTCCGAAAGCTTTCGGAAGCGGCGAACCGAGGAAAATACAATGGCAGATACAGACAAAATTGTGGAGCAACTCAGCGGACTGACCGTCCTCGAGATTGCTGGATTAGTGAAACAGCTCGAAGAAAAATGGGGCGTGAGCGCAGCGGCTCC
>QHQU01000018.1 GCA_003219925.1 Verrucomicrobiota bacterium | reverse complement strand
AAAATGTGAATGCGGGACTCATTCTAAGCGCCGTTTGTGAATCTTGGCGGTCACCCCCTCACTCCGTTGCCTTCGCAACGCTCGCGATGGCCGATTTTTCCATCTCGATCTTCACGTTATCGGCAACTTTTACGATCACCGTGGAATCTTTCACATTAGCAATCAGACCGTGAATGCCCGAACTCGTTACGACGCGATCACCGGTTTTGAGCGCACTGATTAATTGCTGCTGTTCCTTTTGCCGGCGCGCCTGCGGGCGAATTCCAATTAAATAGAAGATGATCAAGACGAAGATGAGAGGGACGAAAAGATTGAATCCGCCGCCGGGACTGGCCGCGCTACTAGGCGCGGTGGTCTGCGCTTGAGCTAAGAGCGTGAGTAAAATCATCAGGTAGTAGACGGGAATCGGAGCTTAAGCCGACCCGCGTCGCCTGCAATTTTTAAGTGGGACGAAAAATCACAAGGCGCGCGAAGTGAAAGCGATCCAATCCATCGCTTGCAATGCCGCGTTGGCGTAAGATCGCTTTCGTTTTTTCATGGAACCATCGCGCAAAGCCCAATTATCCCTCGCTTTGATCACGCTCGCGGGTCTCGCGCCTTTTCTGAACAAGCAATTTAACATCGATGATCCGCTCTTTTTGTGGACCGCACAGCAGATCGCAGCGCATCCTTTGGATCCCTTTGGCTTTTCAGTCAATTGGACAGGTGCGCCTGAGCCGATGTGGCATGCAATGCAGAACCCGCCACTCTGTTCCTGTTTCATTGCCAGCGTTGCATCCGTTTTTGGTTGGAGTGAGGTTATACTTCATGCCGCGTTCCTGCCTTGGGCGGTGGCGGCCGTTCTCGGCACGTTCACGCTCGGCCAGCGCTTCTGTCGGAAGCTGGACTTCCAGTCTGTGCGCCCAGCCCCGAAAGCATTCGGGGCTGCAGAGAGCATTCCCGGCAATCCGAGCGTCCGGTGGCACGACCGCCCGAAGGTTTATGTTCCTTTCGCCGCGGCGTTGCTTACTCTGTTCGCTCCAGCCTTTTTCGTCTCCGCCACCAGCGTCATGTGCGATGTCATGCTCCTGGCATTCTACGTTTGGTCGATGGAGCTCTGGATTCGCGGGCTCGATCAAAAACGCTGGTGGCTTCTCGCACTCGCGATGCTTTTCGTTTCCGCCGCCGTCCTGACCAAATATTTCGGCATCACTCTTTTGCCGCTGCTTGCCGTCTACACACTGGCGCACGACCGACGCTGCTGGGCACAATTGCTTTGGTTTTGCTTTCCAATTGTCGCAGTCGCCCTTTACGACTTTCTGAGCCAGGCGCAGTATGGGCACGCCCTTTTTGTCAGTGCGGCTAATTACTCGCGAGAGGTCGCCGCCAAATATAAGGTTCCACTGCCCGCACAAATATTTACCGGTCTCGCTTTTGTCGGGGGCTGCATCTTTAGCGTTGCATTTTTTGTCCCGATACGATGGTGCCGTTTTCTCATCGGCGCCGCAATCCTACTGTTTCTCGCCTTGGTTGCTGCATTCTATTTCTTTGTCCCAAGGCAATCCCACTACCAGGTAAACAACGCTTTGATCTGTGCCGAAGGCGCGGCTTTTGCCGCGGCGGGCCTCGGTATTCTTGCCCTTGCCCTCATCGATCTTTGGCGAAAACGTGATGCCGATTCGCTTCATCTCTGTCTCTGGGTAATCGGGACATTTTTGTTCTCGATCTTTTTCAACTGGTCCATCACCGCCCGCACGATCTTGCCGATGGTTCCTGCGGTTGCGATTCTGTTCGCGCGTAATTTCAACTGGGGAAGACCGTCCTCTGCCCATTGGCGGCTAATCGCCGCTGCCGGGCTCTCGCTCCTCCTGGCCGCTTCTGATTTCCGTGAGGCCCAGGTCGTGCGAAAAGTCACCGAAGTTTTCCGCGAGCGTTTTGCCGCCGAACTGGGAACGGTTTGGTTTCAGAGCCACTGGGGTTTTCAATATTACCTTCAGCAATGGGGTGCACGTCCGCTTAACCTTGCGCGCTCAGAAATTTATTCCGGCGATGTGATGCTGATCCCGGCAAACAACACCGGCGTTGTCCCGCTCTCTTCTGACCGCATTTTCCCGATTGAAGAGTTAACGTTTCCGAGCTTTCCCTTCTTCACCACACATGCAGCCGATACTGGGGCCGGGTTTTACAGCAGTGTGCACGGACCGCTCCCCTGGGCGGTTGATTATGTGCCGCCAGCCAAATACTATATGGCCCGGTTTCGCTGAATTGCGCTGCGCTACTGCTTAAGCCGAAAAATTGAAGGGCTCGCGAACCTTATACCTAGAGACAAAATCATTCCGAAACGCCTCGAAATCGCCACCCGTAATGGCGGCGCGCGCCCGTCGCATCAGCTCAAGATAGAAATGCAGGTTGTGCAGGGTGATCAAACGCAGCCCGAGAATTTCTTCAGCTTTGATAAGATGACGGATGTAACCACGCGTGTACTCCTGGCAGGCCGGGCAGGCGCAATCTTGCTCGATTGGATTTTTGTCGCGCGCGAACTCGGCGTTCTTCAGATTGAGCGTGCCAGAACTCGCGAACGCGGTCCCATTGCGCGCCAGCCGGGTCGGCAACACGCAATCGAACATATCCATTCCGCGCGCGATCAGCTCCAGCAATTGCGGCGGCGTCCCCAGTCCCATCGCGTAGCGGGGTCTGTTTTCCGGTAAAAATTGCGCACCCGATTCGATCGCGCGCATCATTTCCTCCTCCGGTTCGCCCACGCTTACGCCACCGATGGCATAGCCATCGAATCCGATTTCAACCAGCGCCAGGGCGCTTCGTTTGCGTAGTTCCGGGAACGTCGCACCCTGGACGATGCCGAAAAGGAGAGGATTGGCTGTAGTGGCGGCCGCGCCGACCGCATTGTTAAGATTTGCAGGCGACACGCCTGCCTCTACAGCGCGTTTACATCGCTGCGCCCACCGTGCCGTCAATTCCGCGCTTCGTGCCGCATAATCGTACTCACATGGCCACGGCGGACATTCATCCAGCACCATGGCAATGTCGCTGCCGAGCGCGGTCTGAATTTGCATCGCGATTTCCGGCGAAATAAAAGCCGGCGTCCCATCGACGTGATTTTGGAAATGCGCGCCCTCCTCCGTAATCTTACGCAATTTCGTGAGCGAAAAAATCTGGTAACCACCGCTGTCCGTCAGAATTGGCCCATCCCAATTCATAAAACTATGCAATCCACCCAGGTGCCGAATGACGTCGAGTCCTGGTCGGACAAACAGGTGATAAGTATTCCCGAGAACAATTTGGGTGTTGAGTTCGCGAAGCTCTCGCGAGCTAACGGCTTTGACGCTGCCCTGGGTTCCTACGGGCATGAACGCCGGCGTCTCGATCACGCCGTGTCCAGTTGTGAGCCGCCCAGAGCGCGCTTTTGTGCTTTTATCCGTCGCCCTTACTTCAAACATTGGCGGAACCTTGGAAATGATCGCGCCGCTCGCAAGCAATCAATCGTTTCGGCTGAGCGAAGATTCGCTTTGGCGGCTTTTTTATTGGACTCTGCTTGCGCTCGTTTTTGCCGGGGCGATTTGGCAACGCTTTAAGCTCCCACTCGATCCAATTGCCGATCCCGATACCTGGGGCTATCTCTCGCCCGCTCTCCGAAAATTAACCGGTGCCGAATTTGGCCACACCAACGGACGCAATTTCGTTTATCCAGGCTTTGTCTTCTTGGTTCTCCGCCTTTTTGCGGATTTTCGCGCCATCACCATCGCTCAACATTTCCTCGGACTTTTGGCCGGTGCAGTTTTCTTACTCACCTGGAAGCGTGCGCGCATTTTCGTGGCAAATCCGCGGATTGGCCACGTTGCTCACGATCTGCTGGGATTGGTTGGGGCCGCGATCTTTCTCCTGCAGTGGCAGACGATTGTTTTCGAGAAAGACATCCGGCCCGAAGGCATCTGCGCGTTTGTCGTCAGCATTACTTTTTATCTGCTAATCCAATTTCTTGCCTGTTTTTTTCTGCAGCACCGGCGCACGGCCACGGTTGCATATGCGATTGCGCTTGCCTTTACCGCAATCTTTCTCGCTTCGATCAAGCCAAGTTTTGGTCTGGCTTCGCTTTTTGTATTGTCGCCAATCATTGCCTTGTTTTGGCGGAGTGGTTGGTGGTGGCAAAAGGTTTGGTTTTCTCTCGGGTTCGTCTTTAGCGCCGCCGTCCTTTTGTTGCCGGAACACTTTCTCAGTCGCAATGATGAAATGAGCCGGACATTCTTGCCGACCACGCTTTTCGTATTTCATGCCGAGCTTATTCGTGACCAGTTGGCAAACGATTTGGCAAAAAATGTCAGTCTTCCATATCCGCGCGATCGGCTGGAACGCCTCTACCTTGCGCTGCGGACCGAGATCGAAAAATCTCGTACGGCTCGGCAGTACGCCTACCGGTCCCTCGGCTTTGACGCTGATTTTCTGATGTACGATCCCAACTCAATCGCGGTCCAAGCCCGTCGCGAATTTCGTGGTGATGTTGCAGCGCTTTGCGCGTTTTACCGGTTTTATTACGGGCGGATTTGGGAAAAACGGCCGCTCCAGGTTCTGGCAAAGGTTGCGCGGCAGATGCAAATTTTCTATCTGCCGTACTGCCGGGCCTATGACCCTAGAATAAGCCGAAAGCTGGGCGGCGAATATCAATATAGTGTCGTTTCTCTCAGTGACCCAATCTGTCGCAAAGTCTGGATGGGTTATCCGCCGGCTGTGGATTTCATGAACCGGACGGAAGAGCTTGCCCGGCGCGAGTTGCGCTTTCGACAGCCTCTGCTTCTTCCACTAATTCCGATAGCTGTTTTGCTGATGTCGATTAGCTATTCGACCTCGCTTGCCGTAGCTCTCGTTCTTGCCGTGATCGTTGCCCTAACTTCAGGGCGCTGGCGACGGCTGAACTGGATCGCGGCCCTGGTCGTGTTCTGGTTCTCATTTAACGCAGCCTGTTGCCTTGAAGTGGCAACCATCACTTCGCTCGAGATTCACCGTTACATGACCGTGCAAATGTATTCTACTCTGTTGGCACAGCTTCTCGGCTTGTGGTTTATCCTCGAATTCGTTGTGCAAATGTGGGAGTGCCGAAGGCAAGGTGCGGTTCAACCAACAGGAGCAGGCGATAAACCATAACTCTTGCGCAAGATTGGGCCGTGCTTCGAAATGATGGGGCAGCTCGCCAGCAGGCAATCATTCCGCCCGGGAAAAGATTTGCTTTGGCCGATTTGTTATTGGGCTACGGTCGCATTCATCTTTGCCTGGGCGGTTTGGCAACGCTTTAAGCTGCCGCTGGATCCAATTGCTGATCCCGATACCTGGGGTTATCTTTCGCCCGCGCTGCGAAAATTGACCGGTGCCGAATTTGGTCACAGTCAGGGCCGTAATTTTCTCTATCCGGGTTTCCTCTATTTGGTGTTGCGCGGTTTCGGAGATTTTCGGGCGATCGGGGTCGTACAGCATTTACTTGGCCTGGCCGCGGGCGGGTTATTTTTGCTTACCTGGCGACGTCTCCGTGTCTTTGTCCCGGACTCGTTAGTCAATCCTTCCCTTCATGATGCATTCGGCTTGGCCGGCACCGCGATTTATCTTCTCGCCAGTGATACTAATCGAACTGAGACGCAGCTTCGACCTGAAGGCGTCTGCGCGTTTTTGATCAGTATTAATCTCTATTTTGCGGTTCAGTTCATTAGCTGCTCTTTCCTAGAGCACCGGCGAACTAGCGCCGTCGTCTGCGGAAACGCAATTGTGTTGACTTCACTCTTACTGGGATCGGCGAAACCGAGCTTTTGGTTCGCTGCCATCGTCGTAATGGTGCCGGTCGTTGCCTTCTTTCTCCGACAAAATTGGTGGCGGCAGAAAATCGCCCTCGGCCTCGCTATCGCAGTGACTGCAGCGCTAGTGCTGTGGCCGGAGTGCATCCTCAGTCGCAAGGATGCAGAGAGCCAGACTTTCCTGCCAACAATGCTTTTTGTTATTCACGCCGATCTCATTCGCGATCAAATGGCTGAGGATCTGAAGGAAAACGCCCACCTTCCCTATTCGAGGGAGTGGCTCGAGCGCGTTTATGCCGCATTGGATAGCGAGATCGGTAAATCTCAGACGAACTACCCCGGACATTATCCGTCTCTTAAGTTTAACCCCGAGTATTTGTGGTTCGATCCGAGCTCAATCACGACGCAATTGAGACGGGAGTTCGGCAGCAACGTCTCTGCTCTTTGCGATTTTTATCGCTTTTATTATTGGCGAACGTGGCAGCGTCGACCGTTTCGCGCTCTCCAAAAAGTGGCGCGTCAATTTTCGATTTATTATTACCCGGATTGCCCTGCCTATGCGTCGATGAAAATTTGGCCGCTGATGGACGTCTATGAACGAGCCGCTACTTCCCTCGACTCGGAAGACTATCGCAAAATTGCGCGATCGCTCCCGGCACTCACGGATTTTATGCAACGGACGAAATCACTGGCAGAGAACGCGCCCGCTATCAAACAACAAGGCCTTCTCCGACACGTACTAGCTGATCTCGCGGTCAGCTATCTGTCTTTGCTTTTGCTCGCGCTCATTTTAAGCACAATAATTTTTTGGAAACAGGCGCGCTGGCGGCGTTTGAAGTGGCTGGCAGCACTAGTCTTGTTTGGTTCTGCATACAACGCCGCCAGTTGTCTCGAGGTAGCGATTGTCAATTCGCTCGAAGTTCACCGCTATATCACCGTGCAAATGTACTCCACCCTTCTGACCCAATTCCTCGCTTTCTGGCTGATCCTTGAGTTCGCTCTCGATATAACGCAGCGGCGGGATACGATGGCCCGCGATCTGGTCGCGCCTTCGTGAATTCTCCTGGCGCAAAAGCACGCGCATTGCACGCTGCGCTAGCCAGGAGCAAACTGTGTCCGGCCGAGGGTCCACACCGTGATTGCGCATGCGATCAGGCAAAGATCTTTCACCAGCGCGCCGTAAGGATCGACCAGCATCGACGGATTTCCTGACGCTACCAGCGCGATCAAGATCAGCATCCACGATGTCGCGATGAATACGGCAGTTCGCTCCGCCAATCCGATGATGAGCCACAGGCCAGCCAGTGTCTGCGCCACGCCGAGAATTTGCAGGGTCAATTCCGGTGTCTGCCATACCAAATGTGAGCTTTGCACAAGACCGATTTCATCCGCGCGGAGAAACAAAATCTTGGGCACCAGGCCCTCATAAAACCAGACCAGCCCGAGCGCGATTCGCGAGATGATTTTAATAGTGCGTAGCCGCGTATTCATAAAATCTATTCATAGCCGATCAAAGGGATCACCCTGGAGTCGCCGATCGCGTGCGGCCAACCCATCCAGACCTTCACCCCGGTTGAGTAATTCGCTCCGATGCAACGCGCGGACCGCCACCATCTTCCGGTCGACTGAATCAAACGATCAGTTGCGATTTGGATATCCGCGGGAACTCGCTGCCATGGTTCGTGCCAGATGCGAAAGAACCGGCGACACTTCCCGAATTGCGTGAAAGCGGTGTAACGCTCGAGCAAAAATTCGTCGAGCGAACCCGGCGCGCAGATCCCGGGATCATTCGGTTCGAGAGTGGCGCAAAAATGGAACGAGCCTGCACTCGCTTCTATTTTTCCCCGCTGCTCATGCTCGTGATTGCGGTGGTAATCCATTTGCGCGAATCGATATGGCAACCCGAAGCTGCAGGGACCCAGCCACGTCGCCAGCCGACTCGAAAGCCATTCCTGCATGAAATAAATTCCCGCTTCCGCTTCATCTGTGACGTAGGTGCGAACGTTGAGAAAGTGATGAGTCGAGATCGGTTTGAAGAAGAGCGCGCTTAATGATCCGCCAAATCGTGGCCGCATTCCACGCATGGTGAATGCAACGAGGCTGACAAACGCGCTCCCATCATAAAGATCGAGATGGTACGGAATGCAGCGCTGCAATTCCTGCGGATCGGTTTGGTAATGAATGAAAATGACGTTGTCCCAGTCCGCGTAGAAAAGCGGTTCGCCGCGGATCGATAACAAACGTTTTCTCGCGGTCTCGCTTCCATCCAAAACCGCGAGCGTCTCGCTCATGCATTTCTCCAAAACGCGGCCGCGAGATAGACGGTTGCCATGGCGCCATAACCGAGAAAAAGCGCCCAATGAATCACGGTTCGCAGCGCATCGCCCCGCCAATGGCTCGGGCTGTAATGCAGCCACTGCATGGCGGAGCGAACGAGCCAGAATAATCCGATCGCTACCGCGAGCCAAATTGTCAGCGGACTGGAGGCGCGGGCGATTTCATAGGCGAACCGCCAGGTCAGGGCGGCGAAGATCGACAACGTGATGGAAATGAAAACGACATGAATGCGGAAGACTTCGCGGATAATGAGCGGAGCCCGCTCGAGATCGGGTTTCCATTTCATGATGCGAATCAGAAACAGATTCAGAATTGCGACGGCGAACTGTGCGACTGCTACGACGCGCAAGGCAAGTTCGAGAGAGGCGAGATTGAGGAGTGAGGACTTCATTTAGGTCGTTCGGTCAGCTAGCTCCGTCATCCCGAGCGAAGTCGAGGGATCCCGCCATGTGATCTTTAAGCTTTCGCCGCGGGATCCTTCGCTTCGCTCAGGATGACAAACGCGTTCATTGGCTTGGAAAAATGTTCGTTAGCGCCTCGCGCAAAGTTGGAAATTCAAAATTGAAACCGTTTTCCAGGAAGCGTTTCGGAACGCACCGCTGACTAACGAGGGCTAGACTCACTTCCGTTCCCATCAAATACGAACCGATGCGGGCGGCAAATTCCGGAACGGGCGGACTCCACGGTCGATGCAGCGCCCGGCGCAATTCGCGCATGAATTCGGCATTGGGGACCGGGTTCGGCGAGCTGGCGTTAAAAGTGCCGGTAAGTTCCTGATTTTCAACGCCCGCCAATAGCATGCGCGACAGGTCGGTAATGTGAATCCAACTGATGTACTGCCGTCCGCTCCCGACCTGGCCACCGAGGAACCAGCGGGTCAGCCTTCCTAGCACCTCAAGAAAACCGCCGTTGGGACCAAGCACGACACCGAGTCGCAATAAAACTTTGCGCGTCTTGGAGGCGTCGACAGAATCGAATGCCGCTTCCCACCTTTGACAAACCTCGGCCACGAAATCGTCGCCGGGCGCGGTCGTCTCGTCGCAAAGGCGTTCGCCTTTATCGCCGTAAATTCCGACACCTGCGAACTGCACAAATACCTGCGGCGGCTGCGCGCATCGCTCAATTGCCTGACCCAGCACGCGCACTGAATCGACGCGGGAATCGATAATCTCGCGTCGATTTTCGGGAGTGTGGCGGCAATTGATGCTGCGACCGGTCAAATTCATCACCGCGGCTGCGCCGTTAACGAACTGAATCCAATCACCCAGCGTTTTACCGTCCCAATGCGCCTTACGGAGGGCGCCGCGCTGATCCGATTCCGCGCGAGTGAGCACGATCACTTCGTAATTTTTCGAAATCAGAAAGGGCGAAAGCGATTGACCGATAAATCCGCTGCCGCCTGCCAAAACGATGCGTGGTCTCATATCGCCGCCTTTCCGTAAACGAAAACCAGGAATGCGAAGGCCACGGTGAGCGCGTGATAACCGAACTGGTAAAACCAGTTCGTGAGAAATGGCCGCGGATCAAAGATGGTGAATTGCACGAACAATCGTGCGCCCCAGAAAATCGCGATGAAAACGCAGAGCGATCGTGCCACTGGTTCGCGTGTGGCCATCGCATCGGCATGCAACAAGGTGAGCGTAGAAAACGCGATGATTACCATCACAATGAACGCGCCGTAAACCCAGAAGAGTTTGCGCAGGAATGGATGGAGATCGGCTAGGTTTGTCCGCCAATTCAAAACCCGCGGGGTCAACGCGCTTGCAATCAAAATTGACCACTGAAGCGCTGCGGCAAATTCAAGAAGCGCTTTCATAAAGCTCCGATTGCTTTCATAAACGGCAGAATGACGATGCGAACGAACGGCGGATGAAAAAGCCAGAACGCCGGGACTGCCACGACGGAAGCGGTGAAGAATTGGCCAGCCATTCCATGGCGAATCCTTGGGACGCGATGTTGAATGATGACGCCGCAACCTTGCAGCAAGAAATACGCGGTTGGTAGTCCGTAGCCGGTGCGCGCCGGCAGCGAAATCACGAGTTCGTGAATCAAACCAGACGCGAGGAAGGCAACGATGATGCCGAGAATCGGGTCGGTGCTGCGGGCGACGGGCCGAAAGATATTTTCGAATGCGAGTTGATTAAAGGGGCCGTTCCAGCGTCCTCCCCAAAATTCGCCGAGTGACGTCGAATTCAGCGGCGCGTCCATGATTGGTCGCACGTCGAGTCCGTAGGCTCGCCAGGCAATTGCGAGCAGAGCGAAGATTCCAAAATGCAAAACCAGAATCATCCCGATCATTCCAATCCAGCCCGTTAAGCGAGGGTCAGGGGCGAAGCGGGCGAGTCCAAACAAGAGAACGGCTCCGAGAAGAATTTTCGCAGTCGCAACGACGATGCTCCTGCGCTTGGCGGAGAGCGCAGGCATCCTCCCCGCGTGGCTCGGTACGTTGCCGGACAGTTCCTTGGCTGCACGTGACACCCACCTCGGGTCTCGAGCTTGGCGCACTTCAGACGCTGGCTTACGCAAAACTCGACGGTTTAAAGCCGTCAAGTTTTGGCCGTCGGTCGGGCATGCGAATTTTTTCGCATCCATTCCCGGCCACAGGAAGAAATAAGCTAGAGCGCGGCCAACGCCGACATGTTGAAATTGCCTTCGTACGCCCCAGAAGGTGAGCCATTTGCAACCCAGAAAAATTGCGCCGGTCATCAGCCACATGAATTGCCACGGCGCCACGTGGTTCCGCGCTAGAAGCGCCAGGAGCGGCAAAACAATCAGCGCAATCCAGCCCGGGCATCGTCTCCGCGGCGGCAGATTACATGTAATGTGATCACAATTTCGATGAGCGGCGATCCAGCGATAGCCTCGATCGAGCAGCTTGTGCATGGCTGGCGATTGCGCAAGCGCAGCAAAGGGCCAGGCCCACCAGATTTGGCGAGCGAGAAAAACCACGGCATCCGCACCACCGATACCGCGGCCGTCAGCAGTCAAAAGGCGCATCTCTTCCAGCGGCGCGCCGGGCTCGAGATCGAGCCGGTCCATGATCCAGTTTGTTTGCAGTGGAAGAAAGAGGAAACCGCGGCGGCGAAATATGCGATCGAATCGTCTGGCGGAAGCGGCGCAGCGGCGGCAAGCCCCATCGTATAATATCCAGCCGCGAAACGAATGATTTGTCTGCGGAGCTAGAGTTTCATCTCCGCGCCATGGCGTTTCGTGTCTGATTGTGGGGCAAATGTGGTCCTGTCTTGGCGATCGCTCTTCCTTAGTTTCAGTTATTTCTGTTATCTCAGAATACATGAGCCAAAAATTTTTGTCATCGTTTTGCCATTCCGAGCAAACGCAAGGCCCTGTCACCCGTTTTGGCCAGTTTGAGCAAGGCCGCGGTCGGCAGTTTTTCCAGCTGCAAGTAGGCGGTTTCGGTCAACTCGAAAAATTGCAACAGATCGGTCAATCGCTCCCTGGTATAGCGATCGGCTGATTTCGCTTTGCCTGCTTCGGTAATGCATCCCTGTAAAAGCCGGAGGGTCGGATCGATTTCGCGCTTTTTTCGCTCGTGGGTAATGACCCGGAACATCTCGAAAACGTCTTTCATCGACTCGAAATGATCGCGCCGGTCGCCGAGGACATGAACGACGCGGACGATCCCCCAGTTTTGCAGTTCATGAAGACTATTGCTGACGTTGGAGCGGGCGATTCCGAGGGTGGCGGCGATCTCCTCCGCCGGCCGCGGCCGCGGGGAGAGGAAAAGAAGGGCGTGAATTTGGGCGACGGTGCGATTGATCCCCCAGCGCGTTCCCATTTCGCCCCAATGGAGAATGAACTTTTGGGCAACAGAAGAGAGCGTGCTCCTGTTCATCTGTTATTTCTGTCTAAACAGAAATTAGAGAAAACTCCGCGGGAAGTCAAGTAAATTCGATCCCGCCGAATTGGCCATTTCCCGTCCGGTAGCGCATGAGTCGCGTGCTGCTTTCAGCGTCACGCCGAAACCGGCTCTATCAGAGGAAATCCCCGTGAATCGCGGCGGGAATTAAAACGAAAGTTCGCGATTGCGCGGCGGGTTGAGACGTGAAAAAATTCTTTGCAGCCTTGGAAAAGGTTCCTATATTCCGCGTCTCCGCATCAGTGGCGTGAGCAGGGGTTCACGGCCTGAGCGGATTTTTTGTCGCCACAACTTAATCGTTGCGGCGGCCTTTTTTGGACTGGAAATGCCAACGATCAATCAACTTGTGCGAAAAGGACGACGGAAGGTGTCGGTGAAATCGAAGTCACCGGCTCTTACCGATTGTCCGCAGCGGCGCGGGGTCTGCGTTCAGGTGATGACGCGGACGCCGAAGAAGCCGAATTCTGCCCTGCGCAAGGTAGCGAAAGTGCGGCTGACCAATGGCCAGGAAGTGATTGCTTACATTCCGGGCGAGGGTCACAATTTGCAGGAACACTCGATCGTGCTGGTGCGCGGTGGCCGGGTGAAGGATTTACCGGGTGTGCGCTACCATATTGTCCGCGGGACGCTCGACTCCCTCGGGGTTGACGGACGGCGCCGCAGCCGTTCCAAGTATGGCGCGAAACGACCCAAGGCGGGCGGCGGTGGCGACGCCAAGGCAAGCGCGCCCAAAGCGGAGGCGAAGAAATAATCATGTCGCGCCGGCGCAAAGTTTACAAAAAGGAAGAGAAGGTGGACTCCCGCTACGGCAGTCCGGCGGTGGCGCGTTTGATCTCTACAGTAATGAAGCGCGGTAAAAAATCGCTGGCGGAACGGATTGTTTACACCGCGATCGATAAATCGCGCGAAGGCTCAGATTCGGTCGATCCGCTCGAAGTTTTAAACAAGGCGTTGGAGAATGTGCGACCTCGCCTGGAAGTGAAATCGCGTCGAGTTGGAGGCGCGACCTATCAAGTGCCAATGGAAGTTGCGCCAGCGCGGCAAATCTCGCTCGCGATGAGGTGGATTGTGCAATACGCCGACCATCGCCGAGGCCAGCCGATGGCCAATTCACTCGCGCAAGAAATCAAGGACGCCGCGTCCGGTCAGGGCAACGCGATCAAAAAACGCGAGGACACGCACAAAATGGCGCAGGCCAACCGGGCTTTCGCGCATTTCCGCTGGTAATTTTATGGTGACGGCGACGATGGAAAAGAAACCAGCTTCGACGAATCCGAATTCGCCGGAGCGCAAGTTCGCGCTGGAGCGAACCCGTAACATCGGCATTGCCGCCCACATCGACGCGGGCAAGACCACTATCACCGAGCGCGTCCTCTTTTACACCGGCATGATCCACAAGATGGGTGAGGTGCACGAAGGGACAACCGTAACCGACTGGATGGAGCAGGAGCGTGAGCGTGGGATCACGATTACCTCAGCGGCGACAACGTGCAGTTGGGCGCAACGCAAGGAAGAAGGTGTTTACAAATCTTTCGAAGGGATCAAGCAGCGCATCAATATCATCGACACGCCGGGTCACGTTGACTTTACGGCGGAAGTCGAGCGTTCCCTTCGGGTGCTCGATGGCGCGATCGCAGTTTTTGACGGTGTCGCCGGGGTGCAACCGCAATCCGAAACCGTCTGGCGGCAGGCGACAAAGTACAATGTGCCCAGACTGGCATTCATCAACAAGATGGATCGGGTCGGTGCCGACTTTAAGATGTCGGTGGACAGCATTCACAAAAAACTTGGCGCCAATGCCTGGCCGGTCTTGTTGCCGCTCGGCAGAGAAGATCAGCTTAGGGGTCAGCTCGACGTCATTAACAAGAAAGCGATCATTTATTCGGAGAGCGACCAGCTTGGATCGACCTATGAAGTTACTGATGTCCCCAAGGAATATGTCGATGTTGTAAACAAGGCTTATGACGATCTCGTCCAGCAAATTTCGAACATTGACGACGAAGTCGCCGAGGTCGTAATCCACGAAAAGCCCGTCACCCGGGAGTTGTTAAAGGCGGCCATTCGCCGGCAAACCATTGCCAACAAATTTGTGCCGGTCATCGGCGGTTCGGCCTTGAAGAACATCGGCGTGCAGTACCTGGTCGATGCGGTCGTCGATTATCTGCCAAGCCCGCTCGAGATTCCACCGGCGAAAGGGATGGATCCGGACACGCGTGAGCCAATGGAAGCGGCGACCGATGATAATGGGAAATTCTGTTCGCTCGCGTTCAAACTGTGGAGCGATCCGTTTGTCGGCAAACTCGTCTTCTTCCGCGTTTATTCTGGCACCCTTTCGAAAGGCGATACCGTTTATAATCCGCGCACCAACAAGCGCGAGCGCATTTCGCGATTGATCCAGATTCAAGCAGACAAACGCGAAGACATCGAAACCTGTTACTCGGGCGACATCGCGGCCATCGTTGGAATCAAAAATATCACCACCGGCGACACGCTTTGCGACGAAGATTATCCAATTCTACTTGAGCCTCCGACTTTTCCAGATCCGGTTATCTCAATGGCGATCGAGCCGAAGACGAAGTTGGATCAGGAAAAAATGGGCGTAGCGTTGCAACGGCTCGCGGAAGAGGATCCAACCTTCCGCGTTTACACCCATGAAGACACCGGCCAGACCATCATTGCAGGCATGGGCGAGCTGCATTTGGAAATCATTCGCGATCGCATGTTCCGCGAATTCAAAGTCGACGCCAATGCTGGCAAACCTCAAATCGCTTATCGAGAAACCATTACGGGCGGCGCGCATGGTGTCGGCAAGTTAATCAAACAATCCGGCGGTCGTGGTCAGTACGGCCACGTCGAGGTTGATGTGCGTCCGGCATCGCGGGGGAAAGGTTTATTGGTTGAGAACAAGATCGTGGGTGGCGTGATCCCGCGTGAGTACATTCCGGCAGTGAAGAAAGGGATTGACGAGGCCGTGCTCAACGGCGTGCTCGGTGGTTATCCCGTCATCGATGTTGAAGTCGATATTGTTTACGGCAGCTATCACGAAGTCGATTCCAACGAATTGGCTTTCAAAATGGCGGCGATTTTTGCGATGAAAGATGGTTTCAAGCAGGGCAAGCCAATCCTGCTAGAGCCGATCATGAAAGTGGAAAACATCACCCCGGAAGAATATCAGGGCGACATCATCGGAGATTTGAATCGGCGCCGCGCGCGCATCAACAGCATCGAGGCGCGCGGTAATCTGACCATCGTGCACGCAGAGGTGCCGCTGGCGGAAATGTTCGGTTACGCTACCGCCATTCGTTCGCTTTCCAAAGGCCGTTCCAGCTATTCCATGGAACCGTCCCATTTCGAGCAGGTGCCGCAGAATTTAGTAAGCGCAATCCTTGATCAAAAGGAGACGAAATGACGAACGGCCAGCGTATTCGCATTCGTTTGAAGGCATTCGATCATCGCATGCTCGATCAATCCGCCGTCGAAATTGTCGAGACCGCGAAACGCACCGGCGCGCGGGTGGCGGGGCCAATTCCGCTCCCGACCTTGATTGAAAAGTTTACCGTCAATCGTTCACCGCACGTGGACAAAAAATCGATGGACCAATTTGAGATTCGCACCCACAAGCGTCTGCTCGACATTATCGAGCCAACGGCGAAAACGGTGGATGAATTGAAGAAATTAAATTTGCCTGCGGGCGTGGATATCACGATTAAGATTTAAACAATTAACATCGTCATTCTGAGCGAAGCGCAGCGGAGTCGTCGAAGAATCCCGCATTGTTACCTGAAAGGTGACGCCACGGGATCTCTCGACTTTGCTCGGGATGACGAGAAAAAAAATGAGCATCGGGTTACTTGGACAAAAAATTGGCATGACCAGCGTCTACGACGCCAATGGCAGGCTACGTCCGGTGACCGTGATCGCGGCGGGCGAGAATGTTGTGGTCCGGCGAATAACGGCGGAGCACGAGGGCTATTCCGCGGTGCAAGTCGGTTTCGGCGCGCAAAAAGAATCGCGGCTGAATAGTTCCGAGATCGGCACATTCAAGAAAGCAGGGGTCGAGCCGAAAAGATTTTCTCGCGAGTTTCGGCTGGAGACGGATTTGCCGGAAGGCGAGGTGAATTTGAACGTCACGCAATTTCAGGCGGGCGACTTCGTCGATGTGATTGGTCGCTCCAAAGGCAAAGGGTTTCAGGGGGTGATGAAGAAACACAACATGCATGGGCAAGGAGCCGCGCACGGTTCCAAGACGCATCGGCGCAATGGTGCCATTGGCAATCGTTCTACTCCGGGCCGGATCTGGAAAAACATGGGCATGCCCGGGCATCTTGGGGACGAGCGGGTGACGGTGCAAAATTTGCAGGTCATGCAGGTGCGCGAGTCGGAAAAGATAATTCTCGTTAGCGGCGCGGTGCCCGGATCAAACGGATCCTTTGTGGTGGTGCGCCCCGCGATTAAGAAACCGGCCAAAAAATCATGAGTGCAAAAGTCTTGACCAAGGCAGCGGCGAAAGAGGCCAAGATCGAGCTGGTAGACGGCGGACGGGGGTCGCAGGCGGTGCATGATGTGGTGGTCGCGATGCGGGCGGCGCGGCGTTCCGGTTCGGCGAACTCGAAAACGAAAGCGGACGTGAATTTGTCCGGCGCCAAACCGTGGCGGCAGAAAGGGACGGGCCGCGCACGCGCGGGCTATAAATCATCGGTCATCTGGCGCGGCGGCGGCGTGGTGTTCGGGCCGAAGCCGCGCGATTATTCCAAGAAGGTTTCGAAATCGGTACGTCGGCTGGCGTTCCAGAAGGCGTTGAGCGAGCGGATCGATGCCGGTGACGTGCTGACGATTGGTGAGTTCGCGGTCAAAGAGGCAAAAACCAAAGCCTTCGTGCAGTTGGTCAAAAAACAGACTGATGCGCGCCGCATCCTCATCGTGTCGGATCAATTTGACGAGAACACCTACAAGTCGGCGCGCAACGTTAAGCCGGTGAAACTGGCGACGGCGAGCGATGTGAACACGGAACAATTGCTCGCCTTTGAGAAAATTTTAGTAACGGACGGTGCTCTGGCGAAGTTAGCCGAAAGAACCTCCGCTTCCGGCAAGTCTGCCCCAGGACAAGAATGAACGAGCCGTTCGACATCATCGAAACAGCGTCGCTGACGGAAAAGTCGTCGCTCCTGAGCGAGAAGCAGAACAAGTATGTCTTTCGTGTCCGGCCGCGAGCTAACAAGATTCAGATTAAGCAGGCAATCGAGAAACTCTTTCAAAAGAAGGTGGTGAACGTGAACACCTGCAATTACGCCGGCAAAAAGAAACGGGAGCGCCGCGCCGACTTCGGTCGCAAACCGCATTGGAAGAAAGCGATCGTTACGCTGAAAGAAGGCGAGAAGATCGATTTGGTCTAACGTTTTATGGCGCTAAAATCCTTCCGCCCACTTACTCCGACGCTGCGATTCAAGTCGCTCCCGGCTTTCGACGAAGTTACGAAAACGAGGCCGGCAAAGCGTTTGTTGGAGCCGAAGAAAAAGACCGGCGGCCGCAATCATTTTGGCCGACTGACTTCACGCCACATTGGTGGCGGTCATAAACAGCATTATCGCAAGGTCGATTTCAAACGGCGCAAACGCGGGGTGCAAGCGGAGGTGCTGGGAATCGAGTACGATCCCAACCGCTCTGCCCGGATCGCTCTTATTAAGTACAGCGATGGCGAACTAAGTTATATCCTGGCACCGGACGGTCTCCGGGTTGGCGCGAGGGTTATGGCCGGCAATGAGGCGGCGCCAGATTTGGGAAACGCGCTTCCCTTGTCCGCCATTCCCCTTGGCACCAACATTCACAACATCGAGCTGGCGCCCGGACGCGGTGGCCAGATCGCGCGCAGCGCCGGGCAACAGGCGACCTTGAACAACCGCGAAGGCGGTTACGGTTTAGTAAAAATGCCGTCGGGTGAAATCCGGCGCATTCATGAGACCTGTTACGCGACGATTGGTCAGGTCGGCAATGTCGATCACATGAACGTGTCGAGCGGCAAAGCAGGCCGGACGCGCTGGCAAGGGCGGCGTCCGCATGTGCGCGGCATGGCGATGAACCCGATCGATCATCCAATGGGCGGTGGCCAGGGGAAGTCAAAGGGTGGCGGAGGAAGGCATCATCCGGTGAGCCCGTGGGGACAGCTGGCGAAAGGATTTAAGACGCGAACGAAACACAAACCGAGCGATCGGTTCATTTTGGAAAGGAGAAGGGGGAAGAAGAAGGTATAATTTGGTCGTCCCAAAGTAATGGGACGGAACAGAGCCCGTCCCTCCATCCGGAAAAGAATTTGATTTTTATGGCTAGATCATTGAAGAAAGGACCCTTCGTCGAATCGCATCTTCTGGAGAAGATCGATAAGATGAATAACGCCGGCGCGAAGAAACCAATTAAGACCTGGTCGCGGCGTTCGATGGTGACGCCGGATTTTGTCGGCCACACGTTTTTGGTTCACAACGGAAAGATTTTTCAATCTGTTTTTGTGACCGAAAACATGGTTGGTCACAAGCTCGGCGAATTTTCGCCGACGCGTGTGTTTAAGAAACACGGTTCGCACACGGCGAAAGTGACGAAGTAATGGGAATTGCAGATTGAAGATTGCAGATTGCAGATTGAATTGGTCGCGGCGAAGCCGTCACGTTTTCAAATCTGAAATCTTAAATCTGAAATCGGCCCTGATTTTAGTAGGCTGCGTAACGCTGGCTCGAGGGCTGGCGGCAGAGGGAAATAGTTCTTTGTCAGATTCTAAAAATGAAAGCGGGACAGTGACAGTGGCGGCCCTGCTGGCGCAGAAGGAAGAGTTGCGCCGGCAGTTGTCCTTGAGCCAGGAAACCGTGCAAACGCTGACCACTAGTTTGGCCGAATCCAATGCCGAAGCGGAGTTGTTTCGGCGGAAGTTTGCCGACCTGCAATTGCGAATGGAAGCACTGGGGCTCGCTTCGGCGAGCAAGGACCGCGCTAAGTTGGAGCAACGGTTGCTCACGGCAGTAAGCGATTTGCAACTGGCGCAAAAAGAGCGCGACCAATATCGTGACCAAATGATGCAGTTGTCGGAAACGATGCTGCGTTATTTGAAAACCGCGGAAGGTGGCGACCCGCAGGCGCGAATGGGTGTAGAAACGCAGTTGCGTTCAATGAACGCGCTGGTGGATAAGTCAGCCAAGGCGCAGCCGCCGAATGGTTCGCTACTCGATGGCAGCGTCATCAGCGTGAAGGAAGAATGGTCATTTGTCGTCGGTAATTTCGGCGCGCGCGAGGGGGTGAAAATCGGAATGCCGCTGCGAGTGAAGCGTGGCGATGACGTGGTTGCGAAGTTGCGGGTGGTCGATGTGCGCGAACGGATTTGCGGCGCGGTCATTCAGGAATCTGGAAAGGAAAAAATTAAGGTTGGGGATCGGCTCGAAGTCGATACCCGGCCGGATGTGAGTTCGAGGTGATGAGATAAGGTTGAAGGGTTGAAGAGTTAAAGGGTTGAAGCGGATGAGTGGTGCCGCTTTAACGCTGCAACTCTTCAACGCTTAATTGAGATAGGAAATGGAAGTTAGAGCGATATATAGGTACGCGAAGATTTCGCCGTTCAAGGCGCGCGAAATTACCCGTGAGATCCAGGGCCTGCCGGTTTCGGCGGCGCTCGATGTCGTTGCCTACAGCCCGAAAAAAGCGGCCGCGCTGATCAACAAGACACTGAAGAGCGCAGTAGCCAACGCCGAGAACAACGCAAATTTGAAAGTAGACGGTTTAGTGGTGAAGGAAGCGATCGTGGGCGAGGGCCCGACGATGAAGCGGATGATGGCGCGCGCCCGCGGAAGCGGCAGCCGGATTTTGAAACGGAGCAGTCACATTCGGATTGTGCTGACGGACGAGATTAAGATTGAAACGCGCGAGACACGGAAGGCCGCTCAAAAAGCGGCGAAGAAAAAAGCGAGCGAGTCGAAGGCGGGAAGCGGGGCGACGGAGGCGAAAGCGGAGAAGTCAGGGAAGCGCGCCAAGAAAGGAAAAAAATAAATTTTATGGGACAAAAAGTTAATCCAATTGGATTTCGATTGGGCGTCAACCGCGACTGGCGGTCGCGCTGGTACGCATCCCCGCAGGAGATGCCGGAGTTTTTGCACAGCGATATCGAGATTCGCGATTACGTGAAGAAGAAGCTGCAATACGCCGCGGTTTCGAAAATCGTGATCGAACGGGCTTGGAATTCAATTCGCGTCACCATTTTCACGGCGCGGCCCGGCATTGTTATCGGACGCAAGGGCGCTGAAATCGAAAAGATGACTGAGGAAATTTCGAAAATGGCGCAGGGGAAACAGATCAAGATCGATATTCAGGAGATCAAAACCCCGGAGCTGGATGCGCAGTTGGTCGCGGAGAATGTGGCATTGCAAATCGAACGCCGCATCGCCTACCGGCGGGCGATGAAAAAAGCGGTGCAGGTGGCGATGGATTTCGGAGCGCTTGGAATTCGTTTACGCAGTTCAGGCCGATTGAACGGTGCTGAGATTTCGCGTTCGGAATGGTATCGCGAAGGGAAAGTGCCACTGCATACCTTGCGCACCGGAATCGACTACGGATTCGCCGAGGCCAACACGGTTTACGGAAAGATCGGGGTAAAATGTTGGATTTGTAAAAAGGAGGAGGCGCCTGCCGAAACACCGGCGCAAGCATCTCCACCGCCACCGCCCGCGGCGCCCGCGGCAACTGAACTCTAGGGAGAATTGTTATGCCATTGATGCCCAAACGCGTGAAGTATCGCAAGTCCCAGCGGGGCAGCCGCAAGGGAACGGCTTCGCGCAATCTGCGAATCGACTTCGGCGAGTTCGGATTGCAAACCCTGGAGCGCGCCTGGATCACCAACACCCAGATCGAGGCCGCGCGTGTAGCGCTTACCCGCAACATGAAGCGCAAAGGCAAGCTGTGGATTCGGATTTTTCCCGACAAATCGGTCACGGCGCGTCCGCCGGAAACGCGAATGGGCAAAGGCAAAGGTCAGCCGGAGTTTTGGGTGGCAACGGTGCGGCCAGGCAACATTTTGTTTGAGCTAGATGGCGTGCCGGAGTCGGTTGCGCGCGAATCATTGCGATTAGCAGCTGATAAGTTGCCGGTGCGGACCAAGTTTTTAAGTCGCCACCATGTGGCTGCCTGATTATGAAATTGATGAACGATTCCGGTCATTCTGAGCGAGGGACGGAACACAGGCAGCCTGCCTGTGTGCCCCGCGAATGTCCTGTCAGCAGGTGTTCCCGTTCAGCAGAGTATAACTCCGCCGGGCGCACAGACTGCGAGTCTGTGTTCCGCGCGGGTGTGGCCTAACGAAGTATGAAAATCAAAGAAATTATCGAGATGAGTACGGACGAGCTTCTGACGAAGAAGCGCGATCTGCGGCAGGAGAGTTTGCACCTGCGATTGCAGCAACAGAGTGGACAGCTGGAGCAACCCAGCCGGCTGCGTTTGCTCCGACGCGAGGTGGCCCGGATCGAGACGGTGCTTTCCAAACGGACAAAGGAGACGAAATAATTTTTATGGCAGAAGAACCATCAACCTCGGTGCCACCGCCGCTGCCGACAAGCGCCCCGTCATCTGCTGCCACCGCGCCACAATCTCAGCGCGGTTCGCGTAAGACGCGGGTAGGCGAAGTGATTTCGAGTGGAATGAACAAGACAATCGTTGTCCGCACAGTCACCCGCGTGCCGCACCCGAAATTCGGCAAGATTGTGAAGCAACAAAAGAAATTTTACGCTCACGACGAAGAGAACAAAGCGAAGAACGGCGAGACCGTTCGCATCATGGAAACGCGGCCCCTGAGCAAATTGAAACGGTGGCGTTTGGTCGAAATCGTCGGGAAATAAATTATGGTGCAGATTCGTTCCAGACTCGACGTGGCTGACAACACCGGCGCCCGCATGGCGACGATGATCGGCGTGATCGGAAAAGCCACGCTTTACGCGCGAATCGGGGACGTGATTACTGCGAACGTAAAAGAAGCAAGCGCGACCGGCACGGTGAAAAAGGGCGAGGTCGTGCGAGCCGTCATTGTGCGCACGAAACAGCCGGTGAAACGCGATGACGGTTCGCTCCTGCGCTTCGATAACAATGCAATTGTGATCATCGACAAGGATTTGAATCCGCGCGGAACTCGTATTTTCGGGCCGGTGGCGCGTGAATTAAGAGAGAAGAATTTTATGAAGATCGTCTCGCTGGCGCCGGAGGTGTTATGAGGAATGGCGAATTTTTCGTGGCGCAGCCATCCTGGCTGTGGGGACGACAGGCATCTTGCCTGTCGAAATCGCGCAGGCGAGACGCTTGCTGGACCCACAGGCTGGAAACCTGCGCCACTTTCACGTTATGAACCGGATCAAATTTCATGTTAAAAAAGGCGACAACGTCGAAGTGGTCTCTGGGAACTTCCGGGGTTCGAGCGGGAAGATTCTGCAAGTGTTGCCAAAGAAGCAGCGGGTGTTGATCGAAGGGGTGCGTATTATTAAGAAGCATCTGCGGAAGTCGCAGGATAACCCGACCGGCAAAATCGCGGAACGCGAAGGGCCGATCCACATTTCCAATGTGCGCTTGATCGAAAAAGAGGAGAAAAAAGACAAAAAGAAGGAAGCGAAGACCAAGAAAGAAAAGGCAAAGAGTTAGTCATCAAGGGCGGCGGTCGAGAAATCCCGCAGAAGTTATCTTAAAGGTTACGCACTTTGCTGGGAATGACGGAGATGTAGATGGAAAACGAATTTTACAAATACTACAAGGAACGAGTGATGCCGGCTTTGCAACAGCAGCACGGATACAAAAACGTGCATCAGGTCCCGAAAGTGGAAAAGGTGGTGATCAACACCTCGGTGGGGTCACAAGCCGATGTGAAACAGGCGCTGGACGATGCCAAGACCGAGCTGGCGTTGATCAGCGGCCAGCGTGCCGCCGAAACTCGGGCCAAGAAAAGCATTTCAAATTTCAAGTTGCGTAAAGACCAGGCCATCGGCGCCAAGGTGACATTGCGTGGTGAGCGGATGTACGAATTTCTCGAACGCCTGATTAAAGCGGCACTGCCGCGGATTCGTGATTTTCGCGGGGTGCCGCCGCGTGGATTTGATGGTCACGGCAACTACACCCTGGGCGTTTCCGACCAGTCGATTTTTCCCGAGGTCGAGCTCGATAAAATCAAGCGCAATATCGGATTTGATGTTACTATCGTGACCACCGCTCGCACGAACGCGGAAGCCAAATCGCTGATCAGCGAAATGGGGATGCCGTTCAGCGACCGCGCGAAAAAGCTCGCCACGGCGAGTCCGTCCGAAGGCGGACCGGCTGGGCAAGCTCAAGCAACGTAATAATTAAATGAGTACCGTAACCGATCCGATTGCAGATTTGCTGGCGCGCGTGCGCAATGGAGCGCAGGCGCAGAAGCCGGAATTATTTGTGCCGTACTCGAAAATCAAGGCGGACGTCGTGCGAATTTTGAAAGAGGAAGGCTACATCACAGATTACGAACTGGATCGAACGGCGGCGCATCCGCGGATCAAGATTACCAACAAACTGGTCAACAGATCGTGCGCGATCACGGGATTGAAACGCGTTAGCCGGCCCGGTCTGCGACGTTATGTCGGCGCGCAGGAAGTGCCGCGCGTCCTCGGCGGAATGGGGATCTCGATCCTCTCGACCCCGCGTGGCGTCTTGTCCGGGCGGGAAGCGAAAAAACAAAACGTCGGCGGGGAATTGCTGGCCTACGTCTGGTAAATTTTATGTCGCGAATCGGAAACAAAGCAATCGCACTGCCGGACAAAGTGAAAGTGAACGTGGGCAACGACGGGGCGGTGGCGGTGGAAGGCCCCAAAGGCAAATTAAATTGGAAATTGCCGCGCGATATTTCGGCCAAGGTGGAGAACAACCATGTCTCACTGGCGCGAGCGGCGGATACGCGGAGCGTGAAAGCGTTGCACGGGCTTTCGCGCGCTCTCCTCAACAACATGGTGCGGGGGGTAAGCGAAGGATTTAGCAAGGATCTGGAAATCGAAGGCGTCGGATTCAAAGCGGTGGTGCAAGGCCAGAAGCTGAATCTTTCACTCGGATTTTCGCACCCAATTTTGTTTCCGATCCCAAAAGACATTAAAATCGTGGTGACCGAGAACACCAAGCTAACGATTAGTGGGATCGATAAGAAACTGGTTGGTCAGGTAGCCGCTGATATTCGCAGATATTATCCGCCCGAGCCTTACAAGGGAAAAGGAGTGCGCTATGCGGGCGAACAGATTCGGCGCAAGGAAGGCAAGACGGTGCAGTAAGATGGCGACGAATCGAAAAGCAACGCGTCAGCGTATTCACCAGCGCATCCGGAAAAAAGTGAGTGGAACAGCCGAAAGGCCACGCCTCGCCGTCCATTTTTCCGCGCATCATGTTTACGCGCAGGTGATTGATGACCATGCCGGCAAGACGCTGGCCGCGGTCTCAACTTTACAGAAAGATTTGGCGGGGAAAAAAGCGGCGGCGAATCGCGAGTCGGCGGAACGTGTCGGCAAGGCGATCGCAGAGAAGTTGCTGGCAAAAAAGGTAGAAAACGTGGTCTTCGATCGCGGCGGCTACATTTTCCATGGCAAAGTGAAAGCGCTGGCCGATGCCGCGCGTGAAGGCGGATTAAAATTTTAAGATGGCATCACCCAACCCAGGCAGACGACAGGATCGCAGTCCCGACAAAACCCCGCCGGCGCGAGGTGATACGACTGAGAAAGTCGTTTTTATCAATCGGTGCGCGAAGGTGGTGAAAGGTGGACGTCGTTTCAGCTTCAGTGCGCTCATCGTGGCAGGTGATCACGACGGAAAAGTGGGTGTCGGTTTTGGCAAGGCCAACGAAGTGGCGGAAGCGATCCGCAAGGCTTCGGAGGCGGCCCGGAAATCGATGGAAAAGGTTTCGCTTCACGAGAATACCATTCCCCACGAGACGATCGGTGAATTTGGCGGTGGCCGGGTGTTGTTGCGGCCGGCGTCGCCGGGAACGGGCGTGATCGCCGGAGGCGGTGTGCGCGCCGTGGTTGAGGCGGCGGGGATCCGCGATGTCCTGGCGAAATCGCTTGGCTCAAGTAATCACGCCAACGTGGTCAAAGCCACCATCGAAGCGTTGCGAAATTTGCGGCGGCGCGATGAAATTTTGAAAGTGCGTGGAATTCGCCCGCGCACGAATATACCAGGCGATGGAGGGCAGCCGTCGTGAAATCCGAGGCCAAAAAAGAAAAGGCGGCTGGGTTGCGTCTGCATAATCTGCGGCTGCGTCCGGGAGCACGGCATCGAGTGAAGCGCCTCGGCTGTGGCGAAAGTTCCGGGCACGGCAAAACCAGCGGCAAGGGCCACAAGGGGCAAAAGGCGCGATCGGGCGGAAGCCTCCGTCTCGGATTTGAAGGCGGGCAGATGCCGCTGATCCGACGATTGCCCAAGCGCGGCTTCAACAACGCAGCTTTTCACAAACGCTACGCCATCGTGAATCTGTCCGAGCTGGCCGACTTCAAAAGCGGGTCGATCGTGAATGAAGAATCGTTGCGCGCGGCAAATCTGGTCCGCGGAAATTTTTATGGGATTAAGATCCTCGGCGACGGCGAACTAAAGCACGGGCTGACGATTCAAGCGGAAAAAGTGAGCACGGCAGCGCGTGAAAAAATCGAGAAAGCCGGTGGGACCATCGCGGCGCCGGAAGCGAAAGCACCGCGCAACGGTGCAACTGAGGCGTCAGCGGAGAAGCCGAAACGCGCGGCAAGATCTCCTGCTTCACGGAAGGTGAAGCCGAAGAAAACAAAGGTCGGCAAGAAGTAGCCGGAGCGTTTAGGAAATGATCTCGGCGTTCCTGAACACAGTAAAAATTCCGGAGCTGCGGCGCCGGATTTTTTTTACGCTTGCCATTATTGTGATTGTGCGGCTGGGCGCCGCCATCACCACGCCCGGAGTGAACCAGGCGGTGTTGTCGGAATGGTTTCGCAGCACTGCCGACAAAGCTGGCGGGGTCGCAGCGCTCTTTAATCTTTTCAGCGGCGGGGCACTGGAGAATTGCGCGATTTTTTCGCTCGGCATCATGCCCTACATCAGCGCGTCGATCATGCTTCAACTACTTACGGCGGTAATTCCGCAATTGGGCCGATTGGCGCGAGAGGACGGCGGGCGCCAGAAGATCATGCAATACACCCGCTACGCCACCGTCGCGCTTTGTATTTTCCAGGGGTATTTATTGGCCATCTCCTTCCAACATCCGGAAGCGTACCACACCGTTTTGGGTGGAATTCCGGACACGATTCGAAAATTGGGGATACCGCTGGTGGATGACCAGGGTTGGACCTTTCGGATCGTGACAGTCATTTCTCTTACCACCGGCACACTTTTTCTGATGTGGCTGGGCGATCAAATCACCGAACGCGGAATCGGCAATGGTATTTCCTTGATAATTACGGTCGGGATCGTAGCGCGTTTGCCGGCGGCGCTGGCGCAAGCGTGGAAAACTTTTGTGCCAACAGAGGCAGGCGCAAGCCAGGTAAATCCGGCGATTCTCGTCTTGATGGTGGCTTTCTTGTTTGTGGTGATCGCAGCGGTCATCACCATCACGCAAGGAGTCCGGAAAATTTCGGTGCAATACGCCAAGCGCGTAGTCGGCCGAAAAATGTACGGCGGGCAATCGACCTTCATGCCGTTGAAAGTGAATTACGCGGGGGTAATGCCAATCATTTTCGCCTGGGCGTTGCTTTTGTTTCCCACCACCATCGTCGGCTTTCTGTTCCCGCACAGTGCGCTGGCGAAACGAATCACTGACGCGATGGCTTCAGGTTGGCCGCACTATGTGTTAATCGCAGCGATGATTTTCTTCTTCAGCTATTTTTGGGTGGCGACGCAGTTTCAGCCGGCACAGATCGCCGATGATTTGAAGAAGCATGGTGGCTATATTCCAGGAGTGCGCCCGGGCAAACCGACTGCCGATTTTTTGGATTACACCATGACGCGCCTTACTTTTGCCGGTGCGGTTTTTCTGACGCTGGTTGCGGTACTGCCCAGTTTGCTAAGCCAGGGACTTCACGTTCCGCAGATTACAGCGCAATTTTTTGGCGGAACAAGCTTGCTCATTATTGTGGGTGTAATGCTTGATACGATGCGGCAGGTGGAAACGCATCTCATTCAACGGCACTACGACGGATTTTTGCGAAAAGGGCGGATTCGCGGGCGATCTTTCGACACACGCGCGGCTTACAACCGGGGCGAGGCAGCGGCGCAGGGCACACTGATGTGGCTTTACGTCGCAATCGCTGTTCTGGTCATCGGTGGGGTCGCGATTTTTCTTTACGGCCGCTGAGTGAAGAAACGGCTTGTTCTGCTCGGCGCACCCGGTTCTGGGAAAGGTACCCAGGCTGAACTGATTACGCGCCAGTTTGGAATTCCAGTCACTTCGCCGGGCGCAATTTTGCGACGAGAGAAAGATCTCGGGACACCGTTGGGGACGGAGACGTCCGAGATAATTCAACAAGGCGGATTGGTCCCGGATGCAACGATCGTGAAACTGATTGAAGACTGGCTCCGGTTGCACGGCGCGCACGGTTTTGTTTTCGATGGGTTTCCGCGCACCGTGCCACAAGCCGAAAGCCTGGCGGCGATTCTCAACCGACATCATACCCCGCTCGATCTCGCAATCTGGCTCGAAGTTTCCGAAGAAACCGTACGCGATCGGATCTCCGGGCGATTGCAATGTCGCAGTTGCGGTTTTGTCACCAGTGTGGCGGCAGGGAATTTCTCCGAGCGCGCGGTTTGTCCTTATTGTGAAGGACCGTTGGTCCGTCGTAATGACGACGACTTAGAGGTTCTGCAAAATCGATTGAGGGAATACCACGCGAAAACAGAACCGCTGGCGGCGTTCTACCAGGACACCGGCCTATTGCATCGAATCGATGGCAATCGCGACCGCGAAATGGTTTTTGGCGACATTTCGCGTTTGATTGAATCGAAATGATTCCGATCAAGAACCCGAAAGAGGCAGAAAAGATGCGGCTAGCTTGCCGTGTCGCCAGCGACATCCTCGATCGCGTGGTCGCAATCATTCGGCCAGGAATCACGACGAAAGAAGTAGACGAAGCAGCCGCCGAGATGATGCAGGAAGCGGGAGTGAAAAGCGCCTTTCTCGGATATCGAATCGGTCATCGCGTTTATCCGGGAAACATCTGTATTTCGTTAAACGACGAAGTCATTCATGGAATTGCCAGTCAGCGGCGAATTCAATATGGCGATATCGTGAAACTCGATATCGGAGTCATCCGCGAGGGCTGGATCGGCGATACCGCGACAACGGTGCCGGTCGGCATCATTGACGAGCGCACCGAACGTTTGCTGCGGGTGACGGAGCGGGCGCTGGAACGCGCCATTGGAATGGCTCATCAGGGTAGAAGGCTGGGCGACATAAGCGCGGAGATTGAGGAGGAGGCGACGCGCAACCAGCTCAATGTGGTGCGCGAATTTGTCGGGCATGGAGTGGGACGAAAACTTCACGAAGAACCGCAGATTCCAAATTATGGAAAGCGTGGAAGCGGGCCACGGCTCAAGGCCGGGATGACACTGGCCATTGAGCCGATGATTAATTTAGGAACCGGCGCCGTCAGATTACTCGATGACGGCTGGACAGCCTGCACCGCCGATGGAATGCCATCGGCCCATTTTGAGCACACGGTCTTAATTACAAATGAGGAGCCGGAAATTCTGACATGGCGCGGAAAGACGCAATTGAAGTAGAAGGCAAGGTGGTCGAGCTCCTGCCGAACACGATGTTTCGGGTGCAATTGCCTAACGGCCACCTTGTCCTGGCTCATATTTCGGGAAAAATGCGCCTGCACTTCATTCGCATCTTGCCAGGAGACAAAGTTGTGCTAGAGATTTCGCCCTACGATTTGTCGAAGGGGCGAATTACATATCGCCAGAAGTAAAGCCGCGGACACGTCTCGCGGTTTTCGTCTCGTGGAAAAACATGAAAGTACGGCCATCAGTAAAAAGACTTTGTGAATCTTGCAAGATTGTGAAGCGCAAGAACGTCGTGCGCGTCATCTGCAAGAATCCACGCCATAAGCAACGGCAGGGATGAGCCGCTTTAACGCTTCATCTCTTCAACGCTTCAACGATGAAGCGATAAAGAGTTGAAGCGATAGAAAAAATGAATTTAACAATCTAGAGAACATGCCACGACTACTTGGAGTTGAAATTCCGGCAGATAAACGCATCGAAGCGTCGCT
>QHQU01000328.1 GCA_003219925.1 Verrucomicrobiota bacterium | reverse complement strand
TACAGCAGAAAATGATCATTCGCGCGCGCAGTGTCGTCACGATGGACGGCGCGCCGATTGAAGACGGCGCGGTGCGGGTCACTGGCAATCGCATAGGTGAGGTAGGGGAATTTCCGAAGTTTGCCTCTGACAACGATGAAATCCTAGATCTCGGTGAGTGCATTCTCCTGCCGGGTTTAATCAACGCCCATTGTCACCTCGATTACACCTGTTTGCGCGGCAAAATTCCACGACAGACATCATTCACCAATTGGATCCGCGCGATCAACGCGGAGAAGGCGGGACTGACAGCCCGAGATTATGTCGCCTCCATCAACGCCGGATTAGCGGAAGCGCGTCGATTTGGAACGACAACGATCGCGAATTTAACCGCTTTTCCTGAGCTGATTGCGAATATAGATGAGGCAGTTCAAACCTGGTGGTTTGCTGAGTTAATCGACCTGCGCGGGCCGAAACGCGCAGATGAGATCGCTGATACCGCGGTTGAGTCGTTGAAATCCACAAACAATTGGGGCCTGGCGCCGCACGCGCCATTTACCGCGTCCACGAATGTGTTCCGCCGCTGCCACGAAATTGCCCAGCGGGAAAATATTCTGCTGACAACGCATTTGGCGGAATCCAGCGAAGAGATGGAAATGTTTCGCGACCGTTCCGGGCCATTGTTTGAATTTCTGCAAAGTTTGGGGCGGTCGATGGACGATTGCGGCGGGACAACACCGCTGGAAACGTTTCTTCGTGGCCTTCAACTTTCGCGAGGGGATCCCTCAATCCAAGCCGGATGGGCAGTATCACTGCAGAAAACGGCGCCGTGGATCATTGCGCATTTGAATGAACTGACGGAAAGCGATTTCGATTTGCTGTCGGAAATTCGACAGAAATTTTCAATCGCGCATTGTCCTCGCAGCCACGCCTACTTTAGGCACAGCGATTTCCAACTCCCAAGGTTGCAGCGACTCGGATTCAACATTTGTCTGGGCACGGACAGTCTCGCGAGCAACGATGATCTGAGCTTGTTCGCGGAAATGAGAGCGTTTCATAAAAAGTTTCCTGCTCTTAAGCCGGAGAAAACCTTGGAGATGGTGACGGTCAATTCTGCGCGAGCGTTGCGGCGAGAACATGAGCGCGGAAAAATAACTCCGAATTTTCTGGCTGATATGATCGCTATACCTTTTAGAGACTCGTCCACCGTTTACCAAACAATTCTCAATTTTGTCGGCCAAGTTCCATGGATCATGCTCCATGGTAAAATCACCGACACTTATTAAGTTTTTCCCTGTTTCCTCTTTCTTTTTCTCAAAATTGAAATATTCTCCGCGCTGCGAATGGCTAAGATCGTAATCATCGATGACGAGCCGGCAATGGTCGAAGTCATCGTGACACTTTGCCGGGAAAAGGGTCATCAGGTTTTCCCTTTCAATGCCGCGCCAAAAGCGGTCGAACAGATGGATTCGATTCAGCCGCACGTCGTCATTGCCGATATCCGGATGGAAACGATGACGGGATTCGACGTCCTCCGCCACGTCCGCGAGCATCTCCGGCAAACCGCGGTGATTTTGATCACCGCTTATGCCTCGGTGGAAACCGCGGTCGAAGCGATGAAGATGGGCGCTTACGATTACGTGACCAAGCCGTTCAAGATCGACGAGCTGCAAATGACAGTGCAGCGCGCTCTGGATTATCAGGCGGCCTTGCGGGAGAACGTTTACCTCCGCAAGGAGCTCAAGAATAAATATAAATTTGAGAACATCATTGGAACGAGCCAAAAAATGCAGCTCGTTTATAGCCTGATTAACAAAGTCGCGGACACCGACAGCACGGTTTTGATTCAGGGCGAAAGCGGAACCGGTAAGGAATTGGTCGCGCGCGGCTTGCATTTTAACAGCAACCGCCAGCATCATCCTTTTGTAGCGATCAATTGCAGCGCCTTACCGGAGAACTTGCTCGAGTCGGAATTGTTCGGTCATAAAAAGGGCGCGTTCACCGGCGCAGTCGCGGACAAGCGGGGATTGTTTGAAGAGGCGAATCTGGGCACGATTTTTCTCGATGAAGTCAATTCCATGGCGCCGCAATTGCAGACAAAACTGCTACGCGTTTTGCAAGAGCGAGAAGTCCGTCGCGTCGGCGACAATAAGAGCTCGCCGGTAAACGTCCGCGTGGTGGGCGCGACGAACGAGGCCCTTTTGCCGAAGCTGAAAGACGGGACCTTTCGCGAAGATCTTTACTATCGTTTGGCGGTTATTCCGATCGAGATTCCACCCTTGCGTGAACGTTTGGAAGATGTGCCTCTGTTGGTGAACCATTTTTTGCAGAAGCAAGCCCCAGCCGCCACCGGTGAGACAAAGAAGATTGATCCCAAGGCAGTCGATATCCTTTGCCATTACGATTATCCAGGCAACGTGCGTGAACTGGAGAACGCGATCGAGCGCGCCTGGGCTTTGTGCGAGAACGACATGATCCTGCCGACGGATTTGCCGCCGAACATCGTCGCCACCGCGCTGGGTGAAAAAGCCGAACAAGTACGGGCCTCGATGCCGGTGGGCGAACCACTGGACGATTTCATTCAGCAACAAGAGCGCGGTTATATCGAGGCCACCCTGGCGCATTGTGGCGGCTCGCGCGAAAAGGCCGCAACCATGCTCGGGATCAGCATGGCGACGCTTTACCGCAAGGTTGAGTCCAAGAAAAAGTAGCTGCCTCTTCCGATAGCCTATCCGCGTTTGCTGTAAATGCGCATTTGGTCGGCCTCTTTCTGCAAGTCATCAAGAGCTTCGAGCGCGGCTTGTTGCTGTTTTAAAATCTCATCATTCTGCACTTTCAGTTCCTGGAGCTCCTTGATGTTCTCCGCCATCTCCGCCTGCTGTTTCGCGTCTGGCACGAAAGCGGGCGGCGCCGCCTGCATCGGGACCGGTGTGGGTTGGAGAGTTTGGGCAACACCAATGACAGCACCGATAAGTATTGCCGCGGTGATTATGAATATTCGCACTGTTTGCATCATCGGCCTCCGCGACTGGAATAAATTCGCGCGAGCCGAATAGTTTCGGCCAAGGTGGCGAGTTTTTCGTTGATCTTGGCCTGATTGGCCGCAACAGCGGCTTGTTGCGCACGAACTTCCTTTATCAGGGCAGTCAGTTCCTCGTGCGCGGGATCACCCTGTGGAGACTGCGCCGGCGCGGCAGCGACGAGCATAATAAGCGCGCAAAACGCGAACAGGAGCGTCGGTTTCATAAACAGTGTGATGCTCAAGAGCAATTCGCGTTCCCGTAATTCGTAAGTACTTCAGCCGGGCTTCTCCTGAATCTGCGGCGTGGAAATTGCTTGCGAGTGCGCTACAAGACCCATATTCTTTTTCACCAATGGCCGCGCAGGGGATGCATCAATCGCAGAATCTTTCTCTGCAGCAGGTTCTGGCGCCACAACTCCAGCAAAGTCTGCTGATTCTTCAAGCACCGTTGCTCGAACTGCGCAACCTGGTGCAGCAGGAAATGGAAACCAATCCAGTATTGGAAGAACTCGCGACCGATCCAGATTCCCCTTCTACTACCGAGTCAGCGGCGAGCGATCAGGAGTTCAAGGAAGAATTCGATAAACTAGCCAAACTCGATGAGGAATGGCGCGATTACATGGCGCAATCGGGCAGCTACAGCGCCCGGGCCCACGAGGACGAAGAGAAACGCCAGTTCTTTTTCGATTCCATTGCCACCACCGAGACGTTGCAACAGCACTTGATGTCCCAACTCAATCAACAGGTCCTGAATGCGAGTGATCGCAAAACGGCCGAGCTCATTATCGGTAACATCGATGACAATGGTTTTCTCCAGACGACGCCGGAAGAAATGGCACTTAACACCGGAATTGCCCAGGACGATTTCGAGCACATGCTCACGCTTATCCAGAGCTTTTACCCACCAGGGGTGGGTGCGCGTGATTTGCGCGAATGCCTTCTCATTCAA
>QHQU01000327.1 GCA_003219925.1 Verrucomicrobiota bacterium | reverse complement strand
GGGCGCTGCGGACGTGGCCCTATGTGGGGATTCCAAAAAATCCCGCTGCGTGGCTCACTCAAACAGCGAAAAACCTCGCTCTCGATCTAATCCGGCGGGAAAACCTTTTTCACGACAAGGAGCCGCAGATCGTTGCGTTCATGGAACAATGGCCGTCCGATTCCGCGGACGCCGAATCGCCGAGGTTTGAAAGCGAAATCAGGGACGGCCGACTGCGATTAATGTTTGCGTGTTGCCATCCGGCGCTGTCGCCAGAGGACCAAACCGCGCTCGCCCTCAAGATTCTGTGCGCGTTCAGTCC
>QHQU01000326.1 GCA_003219925.1 Verrucomicrobiota bacterium | reverse complement strand
CGCGGGCCAAGCAAAAGATCCGCGATGAGCGCATCCCATTTGAGATACCAGCTGGCGACGAATTGTCGCGACGTCTGGATGCTGTCTTGCAGACGCTCTATCTTCTTTTTAACGAAGGCTACAAGGCGTCCAGCGGCGATCATTTGGTCAGAGAGGAACTTTGTCATGAAGCGATTCGTTTGGGAGTTTTGCTGGCGGAACATCCTGCCGGAAATCAACCCCGCACGCACGCCCTGGTCGGGTTGATGTTGCTCAACGCCGCGCGCTTGCCTGCGCGAACAGATTCTGAGGGAAACATCCTTCGGCTTAAGGAACAGGATCGTTCAATTTGGAATCAGGTGCTGATCGCCCGCGGCATGCAACATTTGAGCATGTCGGCTGCCGGGGACGAGTTGAGTGCATATCACCTTCAGGCCGGGATCGCGGCCTGTCATTGCGCGGCGAGCGATTATGAATCAACCGATTGGCCACAGATTCTTTCACTGTACGACCGGCTGCTGGAGCTGGATGATTCGCCCGTCATCGCGCTGAATCGCGCCGTCGCGGTAGCAAATGTCCACGGGCCCAAAGCAGGCATTGAAGCGGTTGAGGCGATTCAGAATGGGAGCCAGCTTAATTCGTATTACCTGCTCTATGCAGTGCTCGGCGAATTCGAGAAACAACTGAATCACTTTCAAGCCGCGATTGATAATTTTCGCAAGGCTCTTGAGCTCACTGAGCTGACCTCAGAACACTCATTTCTTTCTAAGCGTTTGCGGGATTCTGAGGAACGTCGTTTGCGAGTTGTCGCCTGAATCGATTCGGCGACATCTTTTTCTCACACTTTTTGGACTGCGCCGGCAAAGCGAAGTGGCGACGGGCGCTTTTTCCGACCTGGTGTGATCCTCCAGTGGGCCAAGTGATTCGCGATGCTTGCGAACCTGAGGAAAGCGGTGTGGCGCTCCGCTTCCCACCGCACTCCAAAAGATTCATTGCTTGATGCGAAAACCTGCGTGCGGCCACGGTTTAGGCGAATAGGTGAATCGCGTAAATGTTGGACGGAGGCAAGACGCCGTTGAAGGTGGTGCACACGAAGCCCGCCGTTTGTTTATTGGCGGCCAAAATGGCCGCCCCACAAGTATTGCTTCGCGCGGCGTGAGAACGAGTTCCCACAACTGGTTCCTCTTTTTGGGCGTGCGATTTTGTCTGAACATTTTTCTTGTTTCGGAAACTAAATATACTAATATAGTTTCCAGAGTGGAATAACCAAGAATGCTTTTACCCAAAATCATGAAATCACCAGAAGCACTTAATCAGGAATTACGGCAGAGAATCCTTGGTCTATCGGGCGTGACGGAGCGTCCGAATGCGGGAATCCACGAAGATGCCTTTTTTGTCGGAGGAAAGATGTTCATGCACATCCACAGTCATGGTCATTGCGACATTCGATTAGCGAAAAGCGATCAGGAGCGAATTCTGGCGGAAGGCAAAGCGCGCCCGCATCGTTGGGCGCCTGAACAAGGTTACGTCACCTTTATGGCGCGCGATGAAAAGGATTTGGCGCCGGCACTGGAGCTTATTCAACTGTCACACGATCATTTTGCCGGCGACCGACGCTCATGAAAAAATTAATGCTATTCCTTTCCATCATCTGTGCATCTGGGCTGACCATGGTCAGCATCTATAACACCGTCGTTGATGCAAAAAGCTGGAGCTCTGATATTCCGGCCTCAATTCAAACGGCGAGAGATTACTTTGAGCATGTTGATCCAAGGCGTTTTTACGTCGTCGTCGGTCCCGTTAATCTAGTTTTGATTCTCTTGACCTTAATCGTGTTCTGGAGCGATTCCGTCTCGCTACGTTATTATTTTGCGGCATCACTCGCATGCTATGCCGCGATACTCATCCTGACACTCGCTTACTTCATTCCTCGCGATCTCATCCTTTTTACCTGGTCGATTCCGGATCATCTCGAACAAATTCGAACAGCCTCTGCCCAGTGGAGTGTGATGAACTGGCTTCGTTCGTTGCTGGGATTGGCCGGTGTTCTTTTTTCATTCAAAGGACTCGACACTTACTACGCCGCGCGCAGCGAAAGAACATGAAGCCCGCAGGTAAATCGCCGCGCCGAAAGGCCGACGCCAGTCGGCAACTGATTGTGGAGGCGGCGCGGGCGCACTTTTTCAGCCATGGCTTTCGCAGCGTGACGATGGATGACCTGGCGGACGAGTTAGGCGTCAGCAAAAAAACCCTCTACGCCCATTTCCCGAGCAAGATCGCGCTGCTCGAGGCGGTGCTGGCCGATAAGTTCGCGGGTGTAGAAGCGAAGTTAAAGGAAGTTACGCGCGCCTATCCGCACGATTTCTCGACCGCACTGCATGAATTGCTTAGCAACACGCAGCGCGAGCTGGACGAGATCAAACCGCCGTTCGTTCGCGATATGCGACAGAAAGCGCCGCATGTCTTCAAGATGGTCGAGCGCCGCCGAGCGGAATTGATCGAGCGGCATTTCGGAAAACTTTTCGTTGAGG
>QHQU01000017.1 GCA_003219925.1 Verrucomicrobiota bacterium | reverse complement strand
AACTTCTTTGGCAGTTGTGGATTGCCGACTACATCCCCGTAAAGGTTCGCGATTGCCACACGCATTCCGTGTTTTACTTCGCAAGTCCCAAGGTCGTGCAGGAGGGGTCGCCAATGTTCGTATTCTTCCAAATCTTCGGCGACGTGCTTTGAGACAAGAATGTGTCCAGCGTCTCCGCAATCCATCACCCGTTGCGCCATGTTGAGCCCGGCACCGGCGAGATTGGCGTGACCATTCACATCTATCACCCCGCTGACGGGGCCGCTGTGCACGCCCATCCGAACTTGCAGGCGTGGATGCGCCTTGAGCGCGCCACTGATTTCAATCGCGCATTGCGCAGGCGCTTCCTGACTGGTGTAGAAGACCAGCGCCATGCCGTCGCCGGTTGGAATTTTTATCAATCGACCCGCAGCTTCGGCTTTCTGGTATTGATCCGAACCGCGGACGATTTTCGTCAGCTCGTCAACTACTGCCCGCTGCTCGTTAATTGAAAGTTTTGAGTAACCAGCAATGTCGATGAACAGGACATGCGCGACTTCAAGCCGAATTTGCTCTTTAACCTCGGCGGGCACGTTATGAATTTACCTGAAATCAAAATAATTGATAATTCCGCTTCCCGCCGAACGATCGAGACCAAAGGTGGCTCTGTCGGACATTATCCGCAGCGCCCGGTGAATTTTCGCGAGCAAAAATTTTCTCATACCTTTATATAGATTGAGCCCCCCTCCTGTGCGGGGCTCCGGCCAGCCAGGGGCGGGTGTGTTTTTCGGAGCGCTGCAACCCTGATGCGGTAAGACGAAAGCCCTGATTCAGTGCGGCGAGTTTGCCCGCCGACTTTTACAGTCTGCTTCGCAGTCTGTAAGCGAGGTTCCGAGCAAGTTTTGCTTAAGGTCTTTGGGTAGCCGTCCTTCGGACGGAATCAGCAACATTGCTCCACAAAACCGCCCAGAGTCTCTGTCCAACGCGGTTTCTTCCCGAGTGCTTTATGCGCGCCCGACTCACGCGGTCAGTAAATCCAAAAGCTGCTCATTAGCAGTTTGGGGTTGATCATGCCGCGTGATCCTTAAATCCGCCTTTTTCCCGCCGTTTCTCAAGGTGAAGCGGCTCCCCGTGCGCGAACAAATAGAATTTGCGTGACCTACCAGCTTTGGATACCTTTGTTCACTATGCTATACCGAACTGTTGTTAGTAGCTTTCTCGCTGCAGCCGCATTCGCTTTCGCTCCAAGCACTCCGGCACAAGCTTCCGGCATTGAGGGACAGGTTCGCGGGGTCGATGGCCGGCCCCTCCAAGGTGCTCAAGTTCGCATCGAGCGACAGGACAAAACGGGTGCGCCGGTTACGACCCTGACCAACGCCAATGGCAGTTACACCTCCAGCGCGCTGCCGGTTGGCATATATAAAATCAGCGTCGTCGAAAACGGTAAGGTCAAATCCAATGTCACTATCCAAATGGCGGCAAGTAGGGCACGGGTTGACTTCAACCTCAAGCCATCCGCTGGGGCAAACGTCAAACTTTACGTTTTGATACCAGGGGCTGGAACCCATCTCCCACCTCACTGGGTAGAAGCCGATGCGAATGGGACTCCGATTGCCAGAGGGAGCAATATGGATGTGGCCAGCGCGGCACTAGCGCAGGACATGTTAAGACGCCAGACAAATAACACAGGCCGCTGACCTTCCGCACGCTGCACCGAAATAACCGCGCTTGAGGCGGCCCCTAGTATTCGTTTAGATCGGGGCTGGATAAGCCTCGCAATCGAGAATGATTGCGAGGTCATAAGACACGGCGGATATTGCTCGATCCGGCCCGGTGCGGATCGCGGCGCTTTTCTAAAGAATCATGGCAGAACATTCACCCAAGCGTCTTCTGTCGCACGTTATCGCCGGGAATTTAATCTTCACCGGCTCGCGAAAGACAGCATGATTCAAAATAAGTTGCCCTTTCTCCAGACGCGTCGCGGCAGCCTTAATGTCACGGTTAAGGAACCGATAGCTGCGCTCCGCCATCTCGGACGCGTTTGTGCGACCTAGTAAAGTCGTCGAGCAGTTGCCGGTCACGCGGTCATGCACGGCACTTAAGAATTGCTGTGCCCCGTAGAGAACGATGCCGAGCGAGCGCCCACGCTCGGAAACCTCAAGGACTTGATCAAGGATTGGCGACCCTTTGGCACCCTCGGGTGCATATTTATTCAACTCGTCCACGAAGACGATGACCTTTTTCGGCGCCTTAAGGCCGCTCTGAATATCTTCAATGTCAGCTTCGAGCGACATGGGGTTTAGCGCCTAACGAGGAGTTGATGGAATTTCCCTTTCTTCGATTTGAGACACTCGTGCGTTGCGACAAAGGCGCGAGGAAGGGGTAACAATGCGCCATGGGAAGCGCTTTTTACCAAAAGGGACAACGCCGGACAAGCCGAAAGGCCGCTCGATTCGCGTCCTTAAGCGTGATTGGGTGCGTCCAAGCTTGGAAAACATCTGACTGTCCCTGCTACCATGCTACCCCGCAACCCTGCTACCCCGCAACCATGTTCCCTTGATCCGGCGGCATTAGGCCGCTCCGCCAAAAGATCGCAAAGATCGAGGCGCGACTTGCAAACTCATCGAAAATGAATCCCTATGACGACATTCTTTGTGAAAAGCTCCACGAGCAGCTAAAAAGAATAGAAGCACTATGATGGATAGATACCTTCCTCAATGCGCTGACGAAGCCTTTAAGGCCCTACTTACGGACGAAGACCTCGAGACCAGACTTAACACAGCCGCGATGCACCTCGGAATTCCAAACGATAGTCAAGTCGACACAGCATCCCAGGATGTTCGTTCTGCTTTAGCAGACGTTCGCAGTAATCGAAACGACCCTTGCCCGAATCGCGCGAGCGCGATCGAACAGATACTACGAGAGTTCGCCGTCGAACGTAGCCGGTCAGAGGTTGCGATCGCAGCAGACTTCCCGAAAGCAGTGAAACAAGAGAAAGAATTGAAGGACAAGACCGTAAAGAAGATTCTGGTCTCCGACACCGACGCGGCCATAAAGAACGCCAACCTTTTCTTCGCTCAAGGCGATGACGTTGTTGCGGACAAAGTGCAGGTGGTCGAGTCGATGGTTCCAGGTTACAAGGTTGGGCGGGACGCGGAAAATTCCGTAACCCCTGAGAGCTTGGCTCGTGGAATACAGGCATTGAATACTTTCCTCAAAAAATAAGCCGAAAAACAAATCATGCGATGGAGCTAGCCGGCTCGATTTTGCCCTGATCTAAAAAGAGAACGGCAACGCGTCGAATCACAGGAGCGGCGATTCCAATTCAAGAAATGCCGTCAGAAGCTCGTCGGATTCGACAATGAACCTGCGGCCATCGCCACAATGTGCATCGACTATCCAGCGCCAGCCTTGTGGGCCAACGGCACAATAGCCCCAGGAGAAACCCGCTGCACTGAGCTTGTCAGCGATGAACCCCAGTATTTCATGGAATCACTTCCATTTTCATCACCGGATGAATTTCCCACACCGCGTAACCTGTCGGCGTGCTTCTTCGATTTGAATGATCGGCAGGCGCATGGCCAATATCATAAAATGCCTTGCCCGTCACCGTGATGACATGCGGCTCGCGAATTTTCAGAGCGTGCGCGGTCTTGACCCCAAATGGAAACTTCTGCGTTGTCCAATTGAATATTGTTTGCCGAATCTCACACCACTTTGGGCCAACCGGAATCTCGGCGCTAACCGTTCCGACGTTGTTTCCGGTGGCATCCTCAAGCGCGAGGTCCTCGAGCGGAAAGGGACCCTCCATCGCGTCTTTCTCGAGTGGCACCGTGGCCACAACTCGCGGCCAGTTTAAATGCGGCAGCTCGGTCACCACCCAAACACACACTTGTCAGCGGCGGCCGTTGGTTAGGCGGTCACGGTACGCTGGAACCTGCTTGAGACTAGGGTGGGGCTGCATTCGGCGGAGCGACAGGCTGATTACCGACAGGAAAGAGCGTTAGTAATTCTGGCGGAGTCGCTCGTGAATCCTGTAACTGGCCATCGAAATACACTCGGACAATGAATCCGCCATATCGCCGTTCTTCAGCGGCAGGCATATGTGTCTTCGGACGTACGTAAGTCGCAGCGAGGAACTTCGGACTCGCATCCGTCCAGTCGCGTCTAGATGTAAGCCAATTGTAACCAGTCCGTGCATCAGTTGGCTTCATCTTGTTATCTCGAGTTAGGTCGTAGAAGGAGACGATGATCGTAACATCGCCATTTTGGGTACCTGGTCGCGGCTTCACGCCGATTTTGAGGGTGAAGTGAGTCTGGGCGTTTGGATCGGTGGTCTCTGCTAGAGTTGTCTCCGTGATCCCCAAAATTGCGCTGTGCGGAGCGCTGATTCGCCGCAAAAGACGAGGGAACCGTGCGTCGGGTTGCAGGGCACGAAATTCAGGAAGAAACGCGATCCATTGTAGTATTCCAGAGTGTTCTGCAAAGGCGCGCTCGAGCCAGCGAAACGCTTCGTCTTTTTCGCCGAACGCTACGTAAACTGCCGCGATTGAATGTGCCGAAACGTATCGCTTCTCCCTTTCTTGCATGAGCTGAGCGAGAACATTCCGCGCCTCGATTTGCCGGCCCATCCGCGCGTAGGTAATGGCGAGGCCGCTGCTCGGGAAGTGCGTTGCCTCCTGGGCTTTGGTGTAAAGTGCGATCGCTTCGGCGAAGTCCCCCTTCTCGCGATAGGCGGCGGCAAGATTCGAATCCAGATAAAAGTAATTTGGATCGAGCTGGAGCGTCCGCTGGCCTTCGATAATTGCCTCGTCGATTTGGTCGTTGGCCAGGTAGGAGGCGGTGGCAACGTAGCTGGTGATGGGCGATAAGGGGTCCAATGCCTTCGCTTCCAGCACAAGCCGCAGTCCTTCTTTCAGCTCGCCTCGGAACAGGGGCAGCAGCGCCGAGAAGAAGTGAGCTGGGGCTGAGTTGGGATCGAGCTGCAGAGCGCGTTTCAACTCGGCATCCTCACCCGCCAGGTCCCAGTCGAGGACCCGTTTCGCCTCGCCAAGGTAGCAATGTGCCTCAGCATCTTTCTCGTCGAGCGCAATCGCCTTCAACGCTGCCGCTTTTGATGCTGGGTAAGCTTCGAGCGGTTTTACGTAAACGTCCGCTAAAAAAAACCAAACTTTCGCGATCCCAGTCCAGGCACGCGAAAATTTCGGATCTTTGTCGAGAGCCCGCTGAAACAAACCGAGCGCCTTCCGCAAATCCTCTTCGCTACCTTTGTTCGAGAAATAGAGGCCTTGCAGATAAAGATCGTAGGCCTCCGTGCTGCGTTGTTCGTGGGCGGGAAGCGAAACAGCGAGCTTGATCTTGAGCGCGTCGACAATTGAGCGAGTTATTTCATCCTGCAGCGCAAATACACCTTGCAGTTCACGTTCGTAAGTTTCCGACCAAAGATGAAAGCCGTTGCGCGTGTTAATCAACTGCGCGGTAATACGAATGCGATTGCCCTCGCGTCGCAAACTTCCTTCAAGCACATTCTCGACGTTTAGCTTTTTCCTAACGTCGCTCACATCCACGCTCCTGCCCTTGAATGAGAACGATGAGGTGCGAGCAACCACCCGCAGCCCCTCGACCTTCGCCAGTGCGTCGAGGATCTCCTCGCTGATGCCATCGCAGAAATATTCCTGATCTTTTGCCTGACTGAGATCGAGGAATGGCAGTACTGCGATGCTTTTCTCGGGAACCGTCGGTTGCAGCGGTACTGCGTTCGATTTTTCCGGAATTATCGGCGCGGAGGCCGACGTTATTTCTCGACGATTTAGCCGGCTTACAAACAACGCTGCCGCGACAATCGCCACGACTGCGATCAAGGCGGCGATTTTGTAAACACCGATACGATTAGACAACTTGCGGCGGCAGGATTCCAGGGCTTCCATCAACTCCCGAGCTGACGCGGGCCGCCGAGCGGGATCGACGGCAAGCGTGCAGCGCAGCAGCTTTATTATTGGTTCAGGAACTTTCCTCGCGACCAACTGCTCGACTGGCAGATCGTCGCGGGCTTGACGATCGCGAATCTCTTCGATCGTGCTGCCAGAGTGTGGTGCCAGTCCGGTGAGCGCGAACCAGAGCGTCGCCCCGAGTGAATAAATGTCCGAGCGCGCATCGACCGGGCCACTTCCAAATTGCTCAGGGCTCGCGAAATTCGGCGTGCCGACGAATTCTCCATGCGTCAGGTCTGTCTCTCCTCCGGCATCCGCGATCGCCTTGGCGAGGCCGAAGTCGATAACTTTCACTTCCAGCTCCGTCGGCGCAGCGTTACTGGGCGTCAGCATGATATTGCCGGGCTTCAGGTCGCGATGGATCAAACCGTGGGCTGCCGCAGCCATCAATGCCCGCGTGATTTGGATCGCAATTTCCAGAGCCGATTTTGCATTGAGCGGACCATCTCTCCGCACGCGGGCTTCCAGAGTTTCGCCCTCGACTACCTCCATCGCGTAATAGCAGTGACTGGCATCCGGCGAAGCGCCGAACTGGAACACACCGGCCACATTCGGATGCCGCAGGGCAGCTGCGGCGCGGGCTTCACGCAAAAAGCGTTCGCGCATCGCTTGTGAGCTGCGCGCGGCCGCGGGCACGTCGATCACTTTCAGGGCCACCCTCCGATGCAACACCTTGTCGATGGCGAGATAGGTCACCCCCATGGCCCCGTGACCGAGTTCCCAGTAAAAACCGTCTGGGCGTTGCTCGACCTCAAAGTCGCCAAAGACCAACGGAGCCGGAGGCGCTGTCGCTGCTTCCGCCGGTTCGTCAAACGCTATCCGCACCAGGCAAGGCAGGCATTCGCTGTTCACGTTCAACGGCCGGCCGCACGTCGAGCAGAGACCGACGGATTCTGGCAATATTTTCATGGTGCGCCCTATTCTCCCGCCAGCACCCGAAACAACCAATGCAACTCTCCATCCACTTCCGCTTCCGTGTCCACCGTTCGGCGAACCTCTGCGCGCAACAACTCCCGGTAGCGCGCCCGCAATCGGGTCACATGGCTGCGCAGAGTGGAGGGCGGAAGACTGAGACGAACAGCCAAGTCGTCGTAAGTCGGCAGCGGATTGGGGCTGCTAGTAAGGAAGATTCTTAATTCTTCGAAGAGCTTATGTTTGCCCTCAGCTTTTTGCTCAGCTGCCAGTCGCTCCAGTCCCACCCTGACCAGTGCCTCTGCCCAGGTTCTTTCAAAAACCCGGTCTTCTCCAGCCGGCTCCGCCGAAACGCAATGCGTCTGGAAAAGCGACTCCGCCGCCTTAGCCCGCGCGTCGTCCAACGGCAGAAAATCGTGGGATCCGCCGCGCTTCAACGTTTGCTCACGGTCGTAAGCGTGCCCCAGGAAATTCTTCAATGAGGCCAACAGAAAGGATCGGAATTTACCTTTCGTGCGATCGGCGCGCGCGTAGATCTTATGCTCGATCAGGTAGGCGAAAAAGCTCTGTGTGAGATCTTGCGCATCTTCCATGGCGTACCCGCGGCTGCGCACGAAACTGTAAAGCGGCGCCCAATAGGTCTGGCAAAACTCCGCCAGCGCAGCCTGCGCAATCTCCGGTTCGGCCTGGCTTTCCCCAGCCGCGACAACGACGCTCCAGTGCGTCGAAGGAAAGAAATCGCTCCGACCGCGCCCTTCCTCCCCGCGGGAATTCACGTTAACGGCTTGTATCAAGATTGCTGAAGATAGGCAAGCGACGAGAAAATCTAAATTCCGTGCAGCGCGCGCTCCGGAATCCGTTTGTACAAGGGAAAGCCATCATCATGCGCAACCATTAAAACCAACACGGAGGTATAATATGAAAAAACCAATTAAGAACGCAAAAAGGATCATGAAAAGAACAATTGTCACTCTCGTCCTTATGCTGATTGCACCGCTGGCATTCGCCCAGACGAGTTCAACACATAACAGACAGGCGACAACGACGGAATCGATAACGGTAACGGGAACAATCATCCCAACGCCTGAGGAAGGCGCTGCTGCCGCTTATCAGCCTGCCAAAACGCTCGTTGTCCGCGAGGACAAATCGAATTATCCCGGGCGCTATGTTCTCAACGGACCTGGTCACGTTGTGGACAAGTCAGGAAGAGTCGTCCAAACCGCGATCAAACCTGGCACTCGCGTGCTTGTTTATTATATAAGCACTGGCGATTTGCGTATGGTTGATCACGTGGTCGTCTTGGACTGAGCGCAAATAGACGGGGGCCAGGTTTACTATGCTATACCGAACTGTTATTACTAGCTTTCTCGCCGCGGCCGCGTTCGCTTTCTCTCCAAGCACTCCGGCACAAGCTTCCGGCATTCAGGGAGAAGTTCGCGGGGTCGATGGCCGGCCTCTGCAAAATGCTCAAGTTCGTATTGAGCGAAAGGACAAAGCGGGTGCGCCGGTTACGATGCAGACCAACGCCAAAGGCAGTTACTCATCGAGTGCGCTGCCGGCTGGCACATACAAAGTCAGTGTCGTCGAAAACGGTGTAGTCAAATCCAATGTCACTATCAAAATGGCGGCAAGTACGGCACGGGTTGACTTCAACCTCAAGCCATCCGCTGGGGCAAACGTCAAACATTACGTTTTGGTATCATCGGCTGGAACCCATCTTCCACCTCGCTGGGTAGAAGCCGATGCGAATGGGACTCCGATCGCCGGAGGCATCAATATGGATGTGAGCAGCGGCGAACTAGAGCGTGAGATGTACCGGCGGCAGGCGAATAACGAAGGCCACTGACATTCCGCACGCTGCACTGAAATAACCGCGCTTGAGGCGGCCCTTAGTACTCGTTTAGATTGGGGCGCTGGATTAACCTCGCAATCGAGAATGATTGCGAGGTCAGAAAACACACTGGATATTGCTCGATCCGGCCCGGTGCGGATCGCGGCGCTTTTCTAAAGAATCATGGCAGAACATTCACCCAAGCGTCTTCTGTCGCACGTTATCGCCGAGTGGGCTTGCGCGCTTAAGTACGAAGATCTTTCGCCGGCGGCGATTGAAGCGGCGAAATTGTTTTGGTTTGATTCGATCGGCTGCGCCCTTGGGGGGAGTCAGCAGGATGATGCCAGGATCCTGTTAAAGCATTATCGCGCGATGGGTGGCAACGGTAACGCCACCGCGTTTGTCTCGGGCTTTAAGACCAATCCAGTCGACGCCGCTTTTTTGAATGGCCACATGATCCGCGCGATGGAT
>QHQU01000016.1 GCA_003219925.1 Verrucomicrobiota bacterium | reverse complement strand
CGCCGACGAGTCCTTGTCCGGAAAGGAATCCGGCAAGGGTGCCTGGCGGCGGCTGCGATTGCGCAGGGAAAGGCACAAGCGCCGCTACCGATAGGATCAAGGCGAACAAATTTTTCATGCGTCGCCTTATACCATGTCGTTGCCTCGCCCGTCTATTCTTGTTCACAATAATACCGCAGTCACTTAAACCGACCAGGAGACGGCCGCATTTCCGCCACCATCCTCATCGCGCGCGCTCGCAAGCTACTCGTAATTTCCGAACACCTGAATACGGGCGAAGTACAGTCGTCGACCGTCGCGAGGTGGCCGGTAAAGAGTAGCTGAGTAATAAAGCGGCGCGCGATTGGGATGGAGTGGAACTGTGTTTGGATCGATCGTGACTCTGGAAAATTCGTTTCCGGCGCGCCACCGGCGGTCGCCGCAGCTGGGGACCATAAGGCCTCCGATTGTGCCGTGAAGTAGTAAAATTACGAGAAAATTCTGCGCGGACCTGCGCCTGCCGCGACAGCGACTACGCCGAGACGACGGGCGCCTGCGAGGACCGGCGCGAGCTGATCGCGGCGCGGACGAAATTGTTGCCTAGCTCCCACATCGGGCCGGGGAATTTGCGGCAGTCGGTCAGGACGTTGTCCAGCGCGGTAACAAACAACGCGATTTCTTTTTCGCCGATGATCAGCGGCGGCAGGATTTTGAGCACGTCCATGGCGTGGCCTGCTACCTGGGTAAGGATACGATGTTTACTCAACATTTGGGTCACGACCATTTGAGCGAACAGGACCTTGTCCACCTTGTGCAGTAGTTTCCATGCCATCTTCAGCTTGAACTCGCTCGGTTCGTGGAACTCGATTGCGATGATCAATCCTTTGCCGCGGACTTCCTTGATGAAACTGTGTTTCGCGCGCAAGGCATCGATTCGTTCCATCAATTGCGCGCCCATCTCCGCGGCGCGTTCGACCAGATTTTCCTGATCGATTACTTCGAGCGCAGCCAGGCCGCAGGCCATGGCGAGATTGTTGCGGCCGAAAGTGGTCGAGTGAACTACGCACCGGTCCATCCGACTGAAGGTTTTTTGGTAGATGTCGCGCCGGCTAACGATCGCGCCGCACGGGACGTACCCACCGCTCAAGGTTTTGGCCAGGGTGATGATGTCCGGTTCGAGATTCCAATGCTGGAACCCAAACATTTTGCCGGTTCGACCGAGGCCGCACTGCACTTCGTCGCTAACGAGAAGTGTGCCGTATTTGCGGCAGAGACCCTGCGCGCGCGGGAAAAAATCTGTCGTTGGCGATTTGCATCCTTTGCCCTGCACCGGTTCGATGACAAAAGCGGCAACATCCCCCTTAGCCAGTTCGCGCTCGAGCGAGGCGATGTCATCCAGCGCGATGCGTGTATCCCATTGATCCATCAGCGGACCGAAACCTTCGGTAAAACTTTCGCAGCCCATCAACGACAACGATCCGATGCTGAGTCCGTGAAAGGCGCTTTCGAGCGAAACGACGCGCTTTTTTCCAGTGGCGGCACGCGCGAATTTTAGCGCGCCTTCCATCGCTTCGGTGCCGGAGTTACAAAAGAAAACGGCATCGAGATGCGGCGGTGTGCGCTTCGTGATAGCCTCGGCCAGGAGTCCGCTCAGGAACGAGCAATCCATCTGCACCATGTTAGGCAAATCGAGATCGAGAACGTCGCGGATCGCTTTCTTCACCACGGGATGGTTCCGGCCAATGTTGAAAACAGAATAACCGCTCAGGAAATCCAAGTAGGCGTTGTTATCCATATCGTAGAGATAGGCGCCTTCAGCCCGGGCGTAGACCTTGTCGAAACCAATGACACGCTGGGCCGCGACCAGGGTGCGGTTGATATGTCGATGATGCAGCTCGTAATTTTCGCCGAGCCGCGCGGCAATGATTTCTTTCAGGTCAAAAGACATTCTCGGACGTTCTCTGATTTAGGGGGGAAAAGCAAACGTGGGCATCGGGATCAGCGGTCCCCGTTACAACTTTTTCTTGAGACGATTAGGTGGATCGAGCAGTCCCCACCTCGATGGCGATATCGCATCGTCCGTCGGAGCGGCCGATCCACCTCAAGGTTTCCAATCTCGATACGCTTCCTGCGCGCCGACCTGCAGGTTTGTTTTTCCAGGTGAATGTCGTTCCAGTTGGATGGCGAGCCATTGGAACCATTCAAAAGTCTTTTGCGAACCGCTGCGCCGGCGTTCTTCCTCGATGTAGGGTTTTAATTTCCGCCAGGCGAGACGAACTGTGCCACCAACCAGGTCGGCGGCCACGCGTAATGGAACGATTCGCGCATAAACGGAGTAGCCAAGTCCCTCCAGAGTTACCCCAACTGAATGCGCAGCGTTTAACACCTCGGCGTTGGCTTCGATCGCTGAAGCGCTCGAGCCATCCGGGATACTGTGCACGACGATCATCGACTTCATCCACGCCTGCGACAAAAGCGCCTGGACCGCAGCGTAAGCCGCCCGCTCTTCCCGCGCGCGTCGCGATCGCTGCGCTTCGACCAGACCGAAACCGACTCCTGTGATCACGGTGAGCGCGGTAGCAACATTCGCGACCGTGGACAAATCCATTTGCAATTCTTATTAGCAAAAGATCGGCTGTCTTCGAGGAGAAACGCGATCGAGTGGACGAAGTGCTGGATCGGCCGCTCCGCGGGCGATCGATATTAGCATCAAGCACGGGACTCTTGATCCACCAAAAAAAACCGCAGGATTCACGCGGAACCCTGCGGCTTTCAATTACTCGACTATGTCGGTGTTAGTCTTCTACTTGAACGTGCTCAACCACGCGGGTGTCGCCGGTGCCGGTGTAATACACACGCACTTTCTGACCGGGCCGGAGCGGGGCGGTTACGATTTTGCCCGCGCCGTTAACGATCCGTGCCGCTGTCCCGAGAGCAAAGCTCACCGGACCCTGACGCTCACTTTTTACCACGATAGTCTTGCCGGGAGTGTAAGTGTCCACGGTGCCGACTTCATATGTGGTCGATTCGGTCGTTGTTGTCGTGGCCGGAGCGCTTGTGGTTGTTTGCTCAGTTGTAGTTGTGCTTGTTTGCGCGAACGCTACGGGCGCGATCAACGCACAAGCAACTGTAATGATGCTTTTGTTCATAATCCCCTTCCCTGATTGTTTTTTGATTTGCCTCGACTTCATTGCCAAGACATAAGCCGGTCTCGCCGAGATCGGCCTTTTACTATTAGACCAGGCTGGGCAAGCGAGTATTCGATCTAAATTAAATTTATTTAGGCGCTGATGCGGCGGAGAGCCTATATCTAGGCCGATTAGAGATAAGCGCGCTCTATATCTGGTGGAGAAACGGTATCTCTCTGGGGTTCTTTGACTTAGGCGTCGCCCACACGGTGGCGGCGGCCCCGGCCAGCGACCGCGGTTACAAATGTTAAGCGCCATTTGAGTGCGCGCGGAGTTTCGCTAATCTTCGTGCTTCAATGCCGAACGCCTCTTTCGATCCCGAGGTCACGCCGGAAGTTGTGGCCAGACATGGCCTGACGCCGGAGGAATATATCCGTATCAAAAAAATTCTCGGACGCGAACCGAACTTCACCGAGCTGGGAATTTTTTCAGTGATGTGGAGCGAGCATTGTTCCTACAAAAATTCCCGCCGCGAATTGCGGAAATTTCCCACGACCGGCCCAAACATTTTGGTGAAGGCAGGCGAAGAAAACGCCGGGGTGGTCGATATCGGTGATGACTGGGCGATCGCATTCAAGATCGAATCACACAATCATCCGAGCGCAATTGAACCATTCCAAGGCGCCGCCACCGGCGTTGGCGGAATTATTCGTGATATTTTCACGATGGGTGCACGCCCGGAATTTTGCCTCAACTCCCTCCGCTTCGGGCCAATTACGCATTCGGTAGAGCGAGACTCTGTCGAGGCGATAAACGAATCGCGGCTCCGCGGAGCGTCGCCCTACCAACTGAGCCCGAAGGCGCAAATCGCAGCAAACCGGCGCCTCTTCACAGGTGTCGTCTCGGGGATTGCGCACTATGGGAATTGCATCGGCGTCCCGACTATCGGGGGCGAAATTTATTTCGACGAAAGCTTTGAGGGGAATCCACTGGTGAACGTTTTTTGCCTCGGCATTTTGCGACACGAGCAGTTGGCTCGCGGCGCAGCCCGCGGGGTCGGCAACCCGGTCTTTTACGTGGGCGCGGAGACCGGGCGCGATGGTTTGGCCGGCGCATCGTTTGCTTCGCGGGAGTTGACGGAGGAATCACGAGAAGATCGGCCGGCGGTGCAGGTCGGCGATCCGTTCAAAGAAAAACTTTTATTGGAAGCATGTTTGGAATTGCTCGCGACCGATGCTGTCGCCGGGATTCAGGACATGGGCGCGGCGGGATTGACCTGCTCCACCTCCGAAACGGCGAGCCGCGGTGGGAGCGGCGTGGAAATTGATCTCGCGAAAGTTCCGAAGCGCGAGCCGGGAATGACGCCATACGAAATTCTGCTGAGCGAATCGCAGGAGCGGATGCTCATCATCGCCAAGCGCGGCAAAGAAAATATTGTGCGCGAAATTTTCGCGAAATGGGATGTGCCTTGCGCCGAAATCGGACGCGTCACCGACGACGGAATGATGCGTGTGCGCAGCAACGGCAGCGTCGCCGCGGAAATTCCGGCGAAGCCGTTGGCGGAAGAAGCGCCACTCTATTCCCGAGATGCAAAACCGCCTTCTGCTGCGGCCGGAATCAACGATCCGAGCTACGACGATCTGCCGAAGATCGATACTCACGAGGCGCTCCGCCGATTACTTTGTGATCCGACGATCGCGTCGAAGAACTGGGTTTATCGCCAATACGATCACACGGTTCGGACCGGCACAGTGGTAAAACCGGGCTCGGATGCCGCGGTCTTCTATATTAGAGAGGCGAACAAAATCCTGGCGGCGACGACCGATTGTAACTCGTTGTATTGCGCGCTCGATCCGCGCGAGGGCGGACGCATTGCGGTCGCGGAAGCGGCGCGAAATCTCACCTGTTCCGGCGCGCGACCGCTCGCGGTGACGGACAATTTGAACTTCGGTAATCCTTACAAGGCGGAGAATTTCTGGCAATTGCGCGAGGCAGTTGAGGGAATTGCCGAGGCATGTCGCACCTTCGGCACGCCGGTAGTTGGAGGCAACGTCTCGCTTTACAATGAGAGCCCGGCCGGGGTGGTCGATCCCACCCCGACGGTGGCGATGGTTGGTTTGATCGATGACGAGAGACACATCACGACGCAGTGGTTTAAGAATAAGGGGGACGCCATTATCCTGGTTGGATCTGTAGCCGGAGTCGCCGGCTCCGGTTCTTCCAGCGCTGCCGCGGCCAGCGACCGCGGCTACAACATTGGGGGGTCGCGCTTTCTCAAGGTTTGCTTCGGGAAAAAGGTTGGGCCGGTCCCCAAACTCGACATTGAGTTGGAGCGCGCGGTCCAAAACGCGGTGCGCGATTTGATTCGGCTAGATCTCGTTACGAGCGCGCATGATTGCAGCGAGGGCGGACTGGCGGTCGCACTGGCGGAATGCTGCTTTAGCCCCGATCGGTTGTTCGGCGCGGAAATTAATTTCGAAAACCGTGGCTGCGCAGGCGAGACGCCTGCCTCTACAGAAGCGGCTACATTGCTCTTCAACGAAGCGCAATCGCGCGTCATTATTTCCTGCGAGCCGAAAAATACGGAACGGGTTTTGTCAGAACTAAAATCGAAAAATATTCCGCATGCACAGATTGGCCGCGTGATCACCGATAGTCTTCGCGTTACCGTGAACGACGAAAATCTCAGCTGGCGGGTCGCGGAGTTGCACGATCTTTGGTGGAATTCAATCCGGCGGGCAGTGGAAAGCGATTCCGAGCCGATCCCGAGTTTGTGATGCGCAAACGAACACGGTCATCCCGAGCGAAAGTCGAGGGATCCCGCCAAGAAAACTTAAAGGTAACTTGCACAGGATCCCTCGATCCGAGCCGGACTGGCGTTTTTCGCTCGGGATGACAGGCGTTTGTGAAATATTGAACCGGATCACAAAATCGACGATGTTCTTTTGCCATGCCCCCTGAAACTTCCGGTCACGACGAATTACCCGATCGCGCCGCGCTTCCACAGCACGAGTGCGGACTTTTCGGCGTCTTCGGTCATCCGAACGCCGCGGTGCTGACCTATTACGGCCTGTTCGCGCTGCAGCATCGCGGGCAGGAAAGCGCCGGCATCGTGACCAGCAACGGCGCCGGCCAGACCTTTCTCCAGCATAAGGGCATGGGCCTGGTCTCGCAGGTGTTTGGACAGGAAGAGTTGGAAAAACTAAAAGGGACGCGTGCTGTTGGTCACACCCGCTATTCCACTACCGGCACGAGCACGTTAAAAAACGCGCAACCTTTCGTGGTCGATTGCGTGCGCGGGCAGATGGCGATTGCGCACAATGGAAATTTAATCAATGCCGATCTGCTGCGCGACGAATTGGAAAGCAAGGGTTCTATTTTTCAAACCACCGCCGATAGCGAAATCATCCTGCATTTACTGGCGCGCCCAGCCGACAACGGCAGCAGTGTTCTGGGTGCCTTGCGCCGGATCGAAGGCGCGTTCTCGCTCCTGATCATGAGTGAGCAGGAGTTGATCGCGGTGCGCGATCCTTTTGGCTGGCGTCCGCTCGTTTTGGGAAAACTCGATGGCGCTTACATTCTCGCATCGGAAACATGCGCGCTCGATCTCATCCATGCTGAATTTGTTCGCGAGATTGAGCCGGGCGAAGTGCTAATCATAAACGAGCACGGACTGCGCTCGGAGCGACCGTTCCGGGACGAACAACCTGCTTTCTGCATGTTCGAATACGTTTATTTTGCGCGACCCGACAGCATCATCGGCGGGATGAATGTCGGTAAAGTTCGCACCGAGATGGGACGCGAACTGGCGCGGCGATTTCCGGTGGAAGCGGATATCGTAGTGCCGGTGCCGGACTCGGGAAATTACGCCGCGCTCGGTTTTGCGGAGGAATTAAAGATTCCGTTTCAGCACGCTTTTGTCCGGAATCACTACATTGGTCGAACGTTTTTGCAGCCGAGTCAGCTCATTCGCGACTTCGATGTGCGGGTGAAATTAAACCTGATAAAGGAAATGGTGGAAGGGAAACGAGTTGTGGTGGTGGACGATTCCATCGTGCGCGGGACCACCGCGCGCGCGCGCATCGTCAACCTGCGGGAAGCGGGCGCGAAAGAGGTGCACTTGCGGGTGAGTTGTCCGCCGCATCGCTTTGCCTGTCATTACGGAATCGATTTTCCCGATCCGGAAAAACTGATCGCTAACCAGATGTCGATGGAAAAAATCTGCGAGTACCTCAATGTCGATAGTCTCGGCTATCTCGACATCGAAGGAATGGTCAAGGCCACCGGGCGGCCCGCCAATTCTTTTTGCCTCGCTTGTTTTAACGGGAATTATCCCCTGCCCGTCGATCCTGCGCTGGATAAATTCATCATGGAAAAGCGGGAGCAACGCGCTCGCGCTTTGGCGGAGGAAAGGGACGGTCAGCCGACGCTTTTCGCGGAGTTGAAATGATGGGCGATTGACCTCATCGCCTTTTTTGTCATTCCGAGGGTAGTCGAGGAATCTCTAACCGTCGATCCCGCGAGACTATAACTCTTGGCCTTATATTTAGCGGGAGATGTTCTCGAAAATAGTTAGAGATGTCTCGACTTCGTTCGACATGACAGAGAGACAGAAAGCTTACGCTCGCGCCGGCGTTGATGTTGACCTTGGCAACAAGCTCAAGCGTCGAATTCAATCCCTTGTCCGCAAAACGCACGGCCCGGAGGTGCTGGGAAGAATCGGGGGGTTCGGCGGGCTGTTCGCGCCGAATTTTCGCGGAATGCGGCAGCCGGTGTTCGTCGCCAGCGTCGATGGCGTGGGAACCAAATTGAAAATCGCTTTCGCCGCGAACAAACACGACACCGTCGGTGCCGATCTGGTGAATCATTGTGTCAACGACGTCGCCGTCCTCGGCGCGCGGCCGCTTTTTTTTCTCGATTACATCGGCACAGAAAAATTAGAATCGCGTGTTTTCTCGGAATTGCTGAGCGGATTCAGCAAGGCCTGTCGCGCGGCCAACTGCGCGCTGATCGGTGGCGAGACAGCGCAGATGCCGGGAATGTATCGCCGCGGCGAATACGATCTGGCGGGTTGCATCGTCGGCGTCGTCGATCGCGGCCAGATCATCGATGGAAGCAAGGTCCGAATTGGAGATGTGGTTCTCGGGCTGCCGTCGAATGGATTGCACACCAATGGATATTCACTCGCGCGGAAAATCCTGTTCCAAAGATTGAAGCTGAAGCTTTCGTCACGAATTCCCGGAGTTCGGGGAACGCTGGGTGAAGAGTTATTGCGCGTGCACAAAAATTATCAGCCGCTTTTGGTGAAAGTGCCGCGCGGGATGATTCATGGCCTCGCGCATATCACCGGTGGCGGATTAATCGACAATCTCCCTCGTATCCTGCCAAAAAATTGCGATGCGGTGATTGATACTCACAGCTGGCGCGTCCCTGAAATTTTCAATTTCATCGGCAGAATGGGAAAGGTTGATCGCGCAGAAATGTATCAGGTCTTCAATATGGGAATCGGCATGGTCGCGATCGTCCGGCAGCGCGATGTGACGAGAGCAAAAAATATTTTGCACGCAAAAGTGATCGGTCGGATCGAGCGCGGAAGCGGGGGAACGAAGCTCTCGTTCTGAACAAAATTGGAGGGACATGCGCCGTCATGTCCCAAACTTCACATACGCGGCCCAGAAAAATGGGGACGCGACGGCGTGCGTCCCTTCATTTGGCTCCGGATGACAACTCATTCGGTCGTGTCTAGGGTGGATTGATGGAAAAGCGGCGCCTCGGCCGAACGGATATGGATGTGACCGTACTGGGTTTTGGCGGCGCGGGCACCGCGGGCGAAGACGTCGAAAAGATCAGGAAGGTGCTGAACAGCGCGCTCGACGCCGGCATTAACGTCATCGACACAGCGGAGTGCTACGACGGCAGCGAGGAATCAATCGGCAATGCCATCAGCAAACGGCGCACTGAGTTTTTCCTTTTCACCAAATGCGGGCACCCGCGTGGGATCGGGACCGAAGACTGGTCGGGCAACTCAATTTCGGAAAGCATCGAACGTAGTTTGCGCCGTTTGCAGACGGACCGCATCGATCTCATTCAACTGCATGGATGTTCGGAAGCAGTCCTGAAAAAGGGCGAAGCGATTTCCGCATTGGAAAAAGCGCGTGAGCGCGGCTGGGTGCGCTACCTGGGCTATAGCGGCGATGGTCGCCCGGCGCGCTTCGCCGTAGAATGCGACGCCTTCGATGCGTTGCAAACGTCCATTAACATCGCCGATCAGGAAGCGATT
>QHQU01000292.1 GCA_003219925.1 Verrucomicrobiota bacterium | reverse complement strand
GGCAGCCTGACATTGAGATTGCGCTCTCGCTGCAGGACGACCCGATCGCGAATGATATCGTCGGCGCTATTGGTTAACCCGAGGAACATCGCGACGATAAGAGTAAGAAAGAGAAACGTTGGAATGTGATAGGCGGAAGCGAAGTCGTAGGTGCCGCTATCGGAGTAGCGCAACAAACTTGCGATTAGAAAGGCCAGCACCGGCGCGACCCCGATGGTGATGACAAGATTGCCGCGGTTGCGCAGTTTGCTGATGAAGGCCCTTTTTAGGAGCGTGCGCAATTGTGTCCATTCGTCGTGCCAGCGAAACGGCACCCGTTTTTTTCTTTGCAACGGCGCGCTCGGCAACGGCGCCACTGGCTCCTTGCGCAAGGAAACCTGCTTAACGTCCTGGATAAGCCGGAACGCCTCATATTTGTCCCGCCAGAATTCCGGTCCGTAACGGCGCGCCGGCACCAATTGGCCGCGATTGTTCTCCTCGTAAATAATATCGCCACTCAGATCGCGCAGCGGCGTTTCCAAAACATCGAAAATAAATTCTGGCCGGGTCGTTCCGCAGGCCGCGCACGCCCCCAGATCAGCGCCGAACTGGTGCTGGTGCTCTGCTTCCGCGAAATAACGCAGCATCTCGGTCGGGGTCCCGAAAAAGACCAGCCGGCCGGCCTTGTCGAGCAGGATGGCTTTATGAAACATCTGGAAAAGCTTCGAGCTCGGCTGGTGAATAGTGACGATGATGATTTTGTTGTGCGCCATCGAACGAATAATTTCGATGACGTGCTCGGAATCTTTTGAGCTCAGCCCCGAGGTCGGCTCGTCGAAAAGATAAACGTCCGCCGAACCGATCATGTCCAGACCGATGTTGAGTCGTTTGCGTTCGCCGCCGCTCAGCGTTTTCTTGACCGCGGTCCCAACTACCGCATCGCGTCGCTCGCTCAAACCGAGCTCAACCAATTTTCCTTCAAGGCGGCGCGACCGATCGCGTCGTGACAAATGGGGCGAGCGAATCGCGGCCGCGAACTGCAAATTTTCGCCGATGGTCAAGTGTTCATCGAACGCGTCCTCTTGCGGAATGTAACTGACGTAACGCTTGAGCTGATCGAGATTCGGATAAAGCTGCTGGTTATTGAGCAGGACTTGACCGCTAGTCGGCTCCAATTGTCCGGCCAACACCTTGAGCAACGTGCTTTTCCCGGAACCGCTCGCCCCCATCACGCAAACCAGCTCCCCGCGCATGACATTGAAGGAAATGCCCTCTAGCCCGATATCGCCGCTGCTGAAGTGATGCGTGACTTCGCTTACCTCCAGGGTGCGAATGATGTTGCGCTCTTCCTCGATGATGCGCTCGGAAAAATTGCACTTCAGGAACTGCCCAACATCGATGCGAATGGTATCGCCATCCTTTAACGGCGAGGCGGTCCGCACGTTGGTCTCACCCACCATTATTGGGCGATCAGCTTCCAGCACTTCGAGCGTGCCGATACGCTTGTCGTAATCGCAAAAAATCTTTAGCAACACATCGCCAGCAGTCCCCGGCGAGAGCAAAATATCGTCCGCTTCGAGCAGACTAGGGTTGTTCGAAACCAGATATTCCGACTTCGAGGCCTTGAGTTGAAAACGACCGCCGAGCGCCCGGGCGCGGCGGCGCAGATCGAGCAGATCCAGCTCGCTATCGTTATGAAAAACGATCCGATCCTGCAGAGTCGCTTCCACCAAAGTCCCGGCCCGCAACCGTGTGCCGTTGAGTTCTGCATCGACGTCTTTCAGCGCCTTCACCTTCACTTTTAATCCGAAAGTGACTTCCAAGGCTGCCTCACGTGAACGCGCCCGCTCCAGCTCGACTTCATCGGAGTCGCGATTCACCCGGATGAAAATTTGCGGGAGTGAAACGTTTTTCTTGGCGTTGAAATATTGCGCTAGCTCCTGATAACTGAGCACCTGGTCGCCCACCAGAATGCGTTGGCCCGGATAAATGCGGCAAAACCCGCCTCGCGCCAATGGCCGACTTCGCACCGACACACTTTGCGAGCTGTAATTTTTCAAAAGAATCAAATCGTGATAGCGAAATGCCAGCAGTCGGTCGCTGGCACCGAGGCTTTTCAACATCACGTCGGATTGACCGTTGTTGCCAAATGAGATCGATTCCAGGGGCGAAGAGCCGCGCTGATAGGCTCCAGGATCCGATTCCTCGCTCGCGTTCAGTTGGTACACGATGTCGATCGCTTGCGCCGCCATGCCGAGCTGCGACATGAAGGAATAAAATTGCACCACCTGCTCCTGCTTCAGGCCGGCTTGCGAAATCAAATCGTAGAGCTGCACCCCGAGCATGATCTTGCGGTCGGTGCTCAGTTGCACACTGAGCTTCTGCGCCATCGCCGTTAAATCCTGCTGCTCGTAAAGGGCCTGCCGAAACAGCTGCCGCAACTCGGAATAAACCGCCTCCGGATAATCGTAACGCAGGAAGCCGAGGCTGGAGTCGATCTCTTCTTCCAGCAAAACGCCATCCGCTTTCGAAAAACTGGCGAGTACCTGGATCAACAACGGCAGCAAATTCGGCCCTTCCGAAACGCTCCGAGGCTTGCGCATGGCCCGCCGCATCCAGCGGCGACCCTTCCGCTGCATGCGATACGCAAGAGGGGTCACGCGCTGCACTGCGCGATCAATTCTATCAGCTACCTGAGCTATCAATTCGGCCATTGCTATTTGGGATAAAGTTTACTCTAAGGCTCGGTCGACGCAATGACCGTACCGCCTCCCTTCTCCCCTTCGTACCCAGCCATCTTGGCTGCCCGGCCAACGGGGCATCTTGCCCGTCGTCTGCCAGATTCCATATATCCACATCCCATTCGAACACCAACCCCGAATCATTGTCGAACCTACCGAGGCGTGACTCCTGCTAATTGCATTGCCCACCCGCTCATGTAACTTTTCTAGCGCGGTAATTCCGCGCACCGAATCTAATGGCGCAACCCGACCGCAATTCCCAGCGCGATAATAAGCGCAATAACGAGCCGAACTTTAACTGGCGCGGCATCGTTCTTATTGCCATTGCCTTTGGCCTCATCGGCATGGCCCTGCTCGTTCGTAACGGTGGCTACCAGAATGTCGAGGACGTCCCCTACAACCGCTTTATCGAGCTCCTCGATAACAAGCAGATCATTAGCGACAAAAACCTCCCAGTTACCTTGCTCGTTCAGGAAGGCCAGCCCACCCGGGCTCTCATCGGTTATTACCGCAAACAAACCGCCGGCGCCGAACAGGCGGTGAAGTTTCGCACCATTGTCGATCTGAATTTCAGTCCCGATCTGGAGAAGCGACTTGCCGCTGCCGGCATTCAACCGGCCATCCGCGCCGAATCGAACCTGTTCGCCCAGACCGTTCTTAGTTTTCTCCCCATCGCGCTCTTTCTCCTCGTTCTCTATTTCCTGTTCCGCCAGCAAATCCGCATGGCCGGCAAGGGCGCTCTCAACTTTGGCAAATCCAAAGCGCGCATGCTGGCCCGCGACAAAAATAAAATTACTTTCCGCGACGTCGCCGGAGTCGAGGAAGCCAAGGATGAAGTGCAGGAGCTGGTCGAGTTTCTGCGTGATCCGAAGAAGTTTCAGAAACTCGGGGGGCGCATTCCGAAAGGCGTGCTTCTGGTCGGCCCGCCCGGCACCGGCAAGACATTGCTCGCTCGCGCCATCGCCGGGGAGGCTGATGTCCCATTCTTCTCGATCAGCGGCTCCGATTTCGTCGAGATGTTTGTCGGCGTCGGCGCCAGCCGGGTTCGCGACATGTTTGAGCAGGGCAAGAAATCCGCGCCTTGCATTATTTTCATCGACGAAATTGACGCGGTCGGTCGTCATCGAGGCCATGGCGTCGGAGGCGGCCACGATGAGCGCGAACAAACCCTCAATGCCTTGCTCGTCGAGATGGACGGATTCGATACCCAGGAAGGAGTCATTATCATCGCTGCCACTAACCGGCCCGATGTTCTCGATCCTGCTCTGCTCCGCCCTGGCCGTTTTGATCGCCAGATCACCGTCAATCTTCCCGACGTGAAAGGGCGCGAGGAAATTTTGCGGGTCCATTCCAAGAAAGTGAAGCTGGCTGAAGGGGTCGATCTCGCCGTGGTCGCCCGTGGCACGCCCGGTTATTCCGGCGCGGAATTAGCCAATGTCATCAATGAAGCTGCTTTGCTGGCGGCGCGCCGCAATTTGAAAGGCATTACTTTGGCAGAACTCGAAGAACACGCGCTGTTGCTTGAATTACTCGAGCACACCGAGCCACTCCATAAGGTCACTATCATTCCGCGCGGCCCATCGTTGGGCAGCACGATGTGGTTGCCGGAGGAAGACAAATACACCAACCGCAAAGCCGAGTTACTCGCCAGCCTCGCCGTCAGCATGGGCGGTCGCGTGGCAGAGGAGCTTGCGTTCGGCGATGTCACCAATGGCGCTCGCGGCGATATCAAGATGGCTACCGCCACCGCCCGCCGGATGGTATGCGAGTGGGGCATGAGCGAGAAACTGGGAATGGTCGAGTATGGCGACCACGAAGATTACGTTTTCCTCGGGCGCGACATCTCGCGCGCCCGCGATTACAGCGAAGCCACCGCCGAGGAAATCGATCGCGAAGTGCGCACGCTCCTCGATGAAGCGTACCAGAGGGCGAAGCAAATTCTCACCGCCAATCGCGACAAGCTGGACGTCATTGCCAAAGCGCTGCTTGAGTTCGAGACCCTCGACGGCTCGCAAATCGAAGACATCGTCAAGCATGGTCGCATGCTCAACCCGCCACCGGGGATCGCCCCGCGCGGCGGCGAAAAGATGGAGCCGGAAAAACCGCCCAAGCAGGTCGTCGTGGCCCCCGACGTCACTCCTCCGCTTCCCGGCGCCCTCGGCGGCGCCCCCGCGTAAACCGCTCTCCTTTTTCTCTTCGTTCGACGTTGGATGTTCGGTGTTCGACGTTCCGTCTTCCTGCTCCTGTTCCTAATCCTGCTCATTTACGATTTCTGAGCGAAGTTTTCTCTCTTCTTTAGAGGCGGTCTATGACCGCCGACCCCAATCACCACTCACAGATCACTATTCACCATCTCCGCACCCTTCCGCTCCCTGTCCGCCACCGGACGGACTCGCCGTGGCGAGCTTCCTCGGGCCTTCCAGAAATAGGCGAAAAAATGTTCGCAATTAAGTACGAACTTTCGTATATATCTCGTTAGGCATAATTGAAGTCTCTTGATGACCGGCAACATCATTGGGAAAGAACGCATCAAGTCAGCTAAGAAGCTCGCTAAGGTTCATGGCGTTGCAGTTTTGGGCTGGAACGATAGACCCGGCAAGGAATTTATCAGCTTCAATGGTGACGGCGATAAACTCCGAGGATTGCAGGAGGAAATGGAAAAAGCCGGGTGGCATGCTTGGCCGGTCGATGAGGGCCAGCAGGGGCACTTTATGGACTTCGGGATGTATCCCGCGCCGGCCGACTTGCCAACGAATCAAGATGGCATAACACCAGATGACGCCACCGAAGAGCCCATGACGATCGGCGACGATTACCGCTACGTCGGTCCAGATGGTTTGTATCTGTATAACATTGTGGTGCTTACAATTCTGGTGTCGCTGTTCTTGGTGATCAGGGAAGTCAGAGCACACGCGTCCACCCTGGCGATGCTAGAGCGAATTGCTTTCTGCCTCGCAATTCCACTCATTCTGTTGCCATTTCATTGGGTCGAGATTCACACGCACGAAGGCAATCTGACCATCCGAAAACATTTTTTCGGCAGGCGGAAGGTATTTGCATTTTCGAGCATCAAACAGGCTCGAATTTACTCGGAGCGAGACAGCAGAGGCTACGTTACCAAATTCCTCGGCATCAATTTAAAGTCTGGAAGATCCTTTGACCTCTTCCTGCCGAAGAATAGGCAGGAAGAACTCGCAGCATTCACTAAAAGACGGATAGGCGATTGACGTAAACGTCCAACCTGGAGAAAAGCCATCGTAACGTAGCAATCAGCCCCAAAAGACCTAACCAGTCACTCCAGCCGACGCCTAGCCGGCTTGTTTCCTCCCGCTTTCATGATTAAAATACTGCAAGCCCGCGCTCTCGCTAGCCGCGGCTGAGCTTCGTCTCGTTAGGTTCTATGCGGAGGGTTAAAGAGATAAAGGTCCGTCCGTTTTCAAGTCGTCAAGAATACGAACTGATGTTGGATTACTTTTATATGGCCGATGATCCATTTTTACGCGGAATGGGCGTCGACCGCTTGAAACTTCCTGAAAGAAACAAGTGGCTCGATGCTCTTTTAGCCGACCATGAGAAACCAGACGGGGAAAGGGATCGGTTTTACCTGCTTTGGATATTTCGCGGACAGCGGGTCGGACACTCAAGTATCAATAACATCGTCGTTGGCGACGAGGCCTTTATACATCTGCATCTGTGGAATTCACAATTGAGGCGAGCCGGTCTAGGGACCGAATTTGTGCGCAGGTCTGCCTCCTTTTACTTCGAGCGCTTCAATCTGCAAAAACTCGTCTGCGAACCTTGGGCAGAGAATCCTGCTCCTAATCGAGTGCTAGAGAAACTCGGCTTCGTTTTCGTCAGGCGGTACAGGACGATTCCAGGTGTCATTGCCTTCGAGCAAGTCGTGAATCGCTATGAACTGAGACGACCTGACTAGGCGCTGCACCCAACAGCTCCGCCGCCTATACGTTCCATCTAAATCTTGGGTAGTTGCCAAAAGATGCTATTCTAATGTCACTCCTGGCTGTGCTTTGCACGACCGTCCACGCCCAAGACCCAGTGAAAGTTTCTCCGCAATGCTACAAAGTTCTGCTGGAAAACGATCAAGTGCGCGTGCTCGAATACCACCTCAAAGCGGGGGAAAAAGAGCCAATGCATTCGCATCCGGCGGGAGTCGTATATGTCCTCAGTGGCAGAAAACTTAAATTTAGTTATCCAGACGGCCGGACCGAAGAGAAAGCTGCCGCTACCGGAGAGACGATTTGGCGTGAGCCGACGACGCACGCGGTAGAGAATGTTGGCGATACCGAAGCCCATGCCATAGCTGTCGACCTAAAATTTCTGGCCAGGATTAGACCACATGACTAATGACCACGACTAGCCATGCCCGCTCTCGTCCCTGGGGGGCGGGTGATTTCTCTTATTCTCATTAGGCCTGTGAAACACGCCATCCCGCTTCTACTTGCCGCCTTGATTGTCCGACGCTGTTTTGCAGCAGATAATCCTTTCGAGTCGGGCCTCGCGGCGCTCAAGGAAGGCGACTTCGATAAAGCGATCTCGTTGTTTACAGAAGATATTCGCCTCCATCCAAGCAACGGGGCTGCTTTCGACAATCGTGGATTCGCATATCTGCAGAAGGGCGATCTTGATCGAGCGATTGCGGACTTCACCGTACCAATCCGCATGAGACCAGATGATCCTCATCCGTACAGCAATCGCGCGCACGCTTACGAAAAGAAAGGCGATTATTCACGGGCGATTGCCGACTATTCCCGAGCCATCCAACTAGATCCGAACCGCGCGGAGGACTACAACAATCGCGGTGCAATATTTGGCAGCCAAGGTCAGTGGGACAAAGCGATCGCCGATTTCAACGCAGCGATACAAAAGAATCCAAAATTCGCAGAAGCGTACGTGAATCGAGGCATGGCGTATTACGGTAAGCGGGAGGTCGCTAAGAGCATCGCGGACTTTGAAGAAGCTTTGCGGATCAAGCCCGGGAACCCAGAAGCTGCATTACGCTTGTCGCTGGTGAAATCCCGTAACCCCCGGCAGAACCATTGAAGGGGCTTAACGCTGATCTCAGCCCTCTGTCCTCTGATCTCTACCGGAGCAACTTCTCCAAAGAGCCGTCGGGTTCGGCGCCGAGCTCGGTTGCCTTGGTGTAGTGGCGCTTGGCCAGTTCTTTCGACGGCGGAGAGGCCGTCGCGTAAATCACCGCCAGGTTGAAATGCGCATCGGCGTAATCCGGTTTGACCGCGATGGCTTCGAGCATTTCCTTTTCCGCTGCTTCTTGCCAGCCTTTCTGGCTGGCGGTAATCCCCAGGTAATTGTGCGCCGCGGCGCTCTTGGGATTAATGGCGAGCGATTTGGTTAATTCGTTGAGGGCGTCATCGAACTTACTTTGGCGATAGTAAACAATACCCAGCGTAGTATGGGCAAATTCGTCCTTCGGCGCGATGGCTACGGCCTTCTTCAAAGTAAGTTCAGCTGCTTTCAGCTTGCCCGTCCTAAAATAAACAACTCCGAGGTTCGAAAGAGAGTAAAGATTGTTCGGACTCTTGGTTAATAGTTCCTGATATTGGCGCTCGGCCGCATGATATTTCCC
>QHQU01000291.1 GCA_003219925.1 Verrucomicrobiota bacterium | reverse complement strand
CAATCCACGGTTTCTGCGCGAGCAGCCAGGCAAGCGCGATCTGCGCTGGTGTCGCCTTCTTCCGTTTTGCGATCTCGCCAAGCAGATCAACCAACGCCTGATTCGCTTTTCGAGCCTCCGGCGTAAAGCGAGGGAGCGTGCTACGCAAGTCCGAACTGTCGAACGTAGTGTTCTCGTTCATCCTCCCCGTGAGAAAGCCTCTGCCGAGAGGGCTGAATGGAACGAAACCGATTCCAAGTTCTTCCAGTGTTGGCAGCACCTCCTCTTCAGGCTTTCTCCACCACAACGAGTATTCGTTCTGGACTGCTGTGACTGGCTGAACTGCATGTGCGCGACGAATCGTCTGCACTCCCGGCTCAGAAAGTCCGAAGTGCTTCACCTTGCCTTCCTGAATCAGGTCCTTTATCGCTTGCGCCACGTCTTCGATTGGCACGTTGGGATCGACGCGATGCTGATAGAACAGATCGATAACATCGGTCCTGAGTCGCTTCAGTGAAGCGTCGGCAACTTCCTTGATATGCTCCGGCCGGCTATCCAGGCCGATCTGCTCATCTTTGGGACCAATTTTGAAACCGAACTTGGTAGCGATCACTACTTTTTCACGGAAAGGAGCGAGCGCTTCGCCTGCGAGTTCTTCGTTCGTGAACGGACCGTACATTTCAGCGGTATCGAAAAACGTCACACCTTGTTCGAATGCCGCTCGAATCAGCGAAATCATCTCCTGCTTGTCCTTGGCCGGACCGTAGCCAAAGCTCATTCCCATGCAGCCCAGCCCGATCGCCGAAACCTCCAAATTACTTTTTCCGAGTCTGCGCTTCTTCATATCTAAAGATCGCATCTCACGCCCCAATTTGGCTCAACAGAAGACAACGAAAACGAAGATCAAAGCTAATCGTTGTTCTCTTTGTTTCCTTCTGTTCGAACCGGCGGCCGTCAAGCTGTTCCCAAATAGCTCGGGTCATTCAGACTTGAGAGAGGCCATGTCGATCGAGAAGCGGTATTTCACGTCGGACTTGAGCAATCTTTGGTAAGCTTCGTTGACTTTCTGGATAGGGATTACTTCAACGTCAGCGGTGATGTTATGCTTTCCGCAAAAATCGAGCATCTCCTGGGTTTCCGCGATGCCGCCGATGGCAGAGCCGGAGAAACTGCGGCGCCCCATGATCAGGCTGAATGCCGAAACGCCCACCGGCTTCGGGGGCGCGCCGACCAACGTAAGATTGCCGTCAACGCCGAGTAAATTGATATAGGCGTTGATGTCGTGATCGGCGGAGACAGCGTCGAGAATGAAATCGAAACTGCCGGCGTGCTTTTTCATCTCGTCGCTGTTGCGCGAGACAACGACCTCGTCGGCGCCGAGGCGGAGCGCGTCTTCTTTCTTGCCGGGTGAAGTGGTGAAAACGACGACGTGAGCTCCGAGCGCATGAGCAAACTTCACCGCCATGTGGCCCAGTCCGCCCAGACCGACCACGCCAACCTTCTCGCCCTTGGTGACCCCCCAATGATGCATGGGGGAGTAGGTCGTGATACCAGCGCAAAGCAGCGGCGCGGCGGCGGCGAGATTGAGGTTGGAGGGAACGCGCAGAACGAAGTGTTCCTGGACGACAATGCTTTCGGAGTAGCCGCCGTAGGTCACGCCTCCGAGGTGCTTGTCCGGAGAATTAAACGTGAGAATCATGTTCGGGCAGAACTGCTCGAGGCTCGCTTTGCATCGGGGGCAGGTGCCGTCTGAATCGACCATGCAGCCGACCGCGGCGAGATCGCCGGGCTTCCACTTGGTAACGGCCGAGCCGACCTTGGTCACACGGCCGACAATCTCATGGCCCGGGACGATCGGGTAGTTTGTGGCCATGAACTCGCTCCACTCATTGCGCACCGAATGCAGATCGGAGTGGCAGATGCCGCAAAACAAGATTTCGATTTGCACGTCGCGGTCAGTTGGATCGCGACGCTTGATTTTGGTGGACGCCAGCGGCGATGTCGCACTGGCAGCTGAGTAAGCCTTCGCATTGAACGTAGTTGGATGCATGAGTTTGATTCCGCCCTACTGATTTCGTCGTCAAATCCGAGCCGCTTCCTGCTCCGATTAGAACTTCTTAAATCTTAATTCTGCCTTCTTACTTCGCTTGGTACTGTTCATCGCTGACTTTCTCCATCCAGTCGACCGGCTTGCCGTTCAGCGCTTCTTGAATGGCGATATGCGTCATCGCGGTCGTCGGGGTCGCGCCATGCCAATGCTTCTCACCGGGCGCAAACCAGACCACATCGCCCGGCCGAATTTCCTGGATCGGACCACCCTCACGCTGCGCCCAGCCGAGTCCGGAGGTGACGATCAATGTCTGACCGAGTGGGTGCGTATGCCAGGCGGTGCGGGCACCGGGCTCGAACGTGACGCTTGCGCCACGAACACGCGCCGGTTCGGGTGGCTCGAATAGTGGATCAATGCGAACTGTGCCGGTGAACCAATCGGCTGGTCCTTTGGTGGAACTCTGCGAACCAGATCTTTTTATCTCCATCTTTGATCTTCCATCTTCCATCTTCTATCAGCTCGTCGCTCCTCACTCCGCGCTCCAACCTGAAATGCCACTTCTTTTGATCTCCGTTTCTGAATTCCTCCAAGTCGCATCCGGTTTCTGCGTCAATGCCAGGCAAAATTGCTATGGCCGATCAGCCACAAGACCAACAAAGCAGCCAGTAAAAGCATCACGTTCACGGAAAGACTGGCGGCACTGAGTATAAACGATCTGCCGCTCAGCCACAGAGTAGC
>QHQU01000015.1 GCA_003219925.1 Verrucomicrobiota bacterium | reverse complement strand
TTCGTCGTTGCCGGAATTTCAAAGCCTCCTACGTCCGGCGATGACCTGGAAAACGCGCATCGCGCTCATTCGTGAGATGCCGGCCGGACACGGAATCAGTTATGGGCGCACCTTCATCACTCCCAGGAAAATGCGCGTCGCTACGCTTTCCTGCGGTTACGCGGATGGCTATCCACGCCATCTTTCCAATCGCGGAATTTCAGTGCTGGTCCGCGGGCAACGTTGCGCGCTGCTCGGCCGTGTGACAATGGATTTGATCATGATCGATGTTTCGCATCTGGCCGGCGCGGCCGCGGGAGATGAAGTTGTGCTGATCGGCCGGCAGGGGGACGAGGAAATTTGCTGTGCCGAATTGGCGGACCGCGCTGAGACAATTACGTGGGAAATTACGACGCGAATTGGCGCGCGCGTGCGGCGGGTTTATCTATGAGACGAGATGTCTGGTTTTGATACTTTAACGCTCCATTGCTTCAACGCTCTATCATGTTCCAAATCATCTTCAACGAACTGAGCGCGGCGGAGATATCGGCTTTACCAAAGACTTTGCAGCTCGACCTGCTCGCTGAATTTCAGATTTTGCCGGAGGACCTTGATCGTCTCGATAGCAGTCGGTTCGGTTTGCTGGAGCGCGATGGTAAAAGACTCTATCGGTATCGTGCCAAGGATTACCGGATTTATTTCGAAAAGACACCGGAAGGGATCACGGTGCATCGGGTGCTGCACAAGAACACGCTGCGCGATTTTCTTTTCCGCACCAAACTGCCCACGGGCGAGGATGAGCAACTGAAGGAGAGGCGCGAATTTTGGAACTTGATCGAGCAAGGCGAACGGACCCGCAAGAAGATCTAATCGCGGAGCTGGAGGCGAACGAGCAATTTCGCCGCGGCGAATTTCCGATTTGTGCGCGCAAGATTTATTGCGCCCATGCTGCGGATGCGCCGTTGCCGCGCAGGGTTGCTGACGCGATGCGAGACGCGATTGAGGACGCTTCAACTAACGAGAAGCAATTCGATAAAGCGCTGGATTTCATCGCCGATACTCGCCGGTTAGCAGCGGATTTTCTGGGGACGGAAATCGAAGAGATTTCGCTTACCGGCCCGACTTCAAGTGGTCTCAATGCCGTTGCCAATGGTCTCGATTGGAAAGCTGGCGACGAAGTTGTGTGTTATCTGGACGATTATCCGGCTGACGTTTATCCGTGGCTCAATCTTGAACGAAGAGGAGTTAAACCGGTGTTGCTTCAAACTGCCCGACTCGGCGAAATCACTTCGGAAATTGTTGAGAATGCATTAACCAAGCGGACCCGTCTGGTGGCGTTGGCGAGCGCGCACAACATCAGCGGCTATCGCATCGACGTTGAGGCGATCGGCACATTGTGCGCAGAGCGGGATGTCCTGTTTTCGCTTGATGCGATTCAAACTCTCGGCGCGTTTCCGATCCCGTTAAACCATGTCGATTTTCTTAGCGCCGGCGCGCAAAAATGGATGCTCGGTCCATCGGGTGCTGGAATTCTTTTTGTCAAAAGCGATCGGCGCAGCCTGCTTCGACCCATGATTACCGGCGGATGGAATGTGGAATCGCCAAATTTTATCGCGCAGCGAGAGATTAGATACGCGGAGGGCGGTCGAAAATTTGAACCGGGTGGTTACAACAATGTCCCGATTGCCGGAATGCAGGCGGCGATTGCGCTCCTTGCTGAGGTTGGATTGCCGAAAATCTCAGAGCGGATTCTATTGCTCGTCGCGACGTTGAAAGACGAACTTGCTCCGGTCGATTTTGAATTCCTCAGTCCTAACGAAGAATCGAGTCGATCCACTTTCTTAACTTTTCGCTCTCGTCGCGTTGCAGCTGAGAAGTTGGCCAACGCGCTGGCGGAAAATGATATTATCGTTTCGTTACGCGTTGATCGCGCGGACCGCAGTTGGTTGCGGGTAAGCCCGCATTTTTATAACACCTTCGCGGAGATGGAACGCGTGGCGGAGTTATTGAATCGAACGCAATGATCGTGGCGTTCGCCAACGGCGAATGCACCCCAGCCGCCAGTTCGCATCTCGCTCGACATCGTTGGGGCAGTTCGACGAGGCGCGCGGAACACAGGCCGTTGGCCTGTGCGCCCAGCGGGGATTCTCCCCGCTGTTGTTCAAGCGAGCATCAGCGGAGTAAAACTCCGCTGGCGCACAGACTGGAAAGTCTATGTTCCGTCAATGGTCGATTTCGCCGCGGTCGGGTAAAGAAAACGGCGGTGAGGTCTGTGCAATTCTGCCGCCGGAGACGGCGGCAGCTTAATTACTTCATCAGCAGCACAGAACGGCTGCGTTTGATTTCGCGCGTGATCTTCCGGTGCATGTGCGCCGGCATGCCTGTGATTCGCCGCGGCAAAATTTTCCCGCTCTCGGTCACGAACTTTTTCAGCAAATCGGGATTCTTGTAATCGATTGCTTCCGCCGCGATATCGATGCGGCGGCGAGGCATGGTGCGATTGGCGCGTCGAAAGGCGGAGCGGCGTTTGGCGGTCTTTGGTTGCATGAGATCAGCGAGTCTCGCGGTGAAGCGTATGCTTTTTCAAAAACGGATTGTATTTTTTCTTTTCCAACCGGTTCGGGGTGCGCGGGCTCTTCTTGTTTCGCGTCGACATATAACGCGAAACCGGTTTGCCCAAAGCCTTAGCCTCAGTGCATTCCAATGTGATAATTTCCTGCGCCATTAGTTACTCTTTCTCCGCCGCCGGCGCGGGTTGTTCTTCCTCAGTCTCGGGCGCTTCTTCTTCTTCGGTTAAACCGAACAACGAGGTGACAGATTGCCGCACTCGGGATGCCTTATTTTGTTTCTCCAGTTGCGATTGGCATTCGACCGTGAAACGCGCAAATGGAATCGCTTCCAGGCGCGCTCGAGGAATTTGTTTGCCCGACATCTCGCATACGCCATAGGTCCCGAGCTCGATCCGCTTGAGCGCCTGATCGATCTCGTAAAGCGCGTCCTGCTCCTGTGAAAGCAGACTGAGCGCGAAATCACGATCGTAAGCGTCCGAACCAGCGTCGGCCTGGTGCATACCGAAGGCGGAGGCTTCGCTTCCCTCTGCGCGCGAACGCAGGGTGTCCTGGGCGACGCCGGCCATGGAATCGACCATGGCATCGCGCAACTGCAGCAACTTTTCCTTTTGCCCCTTGGTAAAGGAATCAAGCCGGCGCGGTTTGTGATTGTCCCGGAAAATTTCTGCCGGCGAATTCGACGTGCGCGCACGACCTGCCTTTGGACGCGCTAATCCACTGTGTTTCGGTTTGGCCTTGCTCGCCGACGGGCGCTTAACCGCCTTCTTCGCAGGCTTGGCAGGCTTGTGCGCAGCAGGCTTTTTCGCCTTGTGAGAGGCAGCTTTTTTCTTCGACTTCGCCATAAAAATCAAATCTCGCGTCGAGGTTCACGGCGCGAGGAGAGCGCATAATTAAGAACAAATCTCCAGTGGCGCAAGCGGAGATTTACTCCTTGGCAAAGCCATTTTCGCTTAGGAGCTTGCGCTGGAGTAGCGCTTCAGTGCAAACCGCCAAAACAAACGGGACGACCAGAAAATGATGAACGATGCCGCGACCATTTGCAGCATCAAGGGGAACGGCTGGCCCAGCGATTTGATCAAAACCCGCGCGGGGATATTGGCTACAATCACCACCGGAATGACCCAGCTAAAAATCAAACGGAAGAGGCGCGGATAAATCACGTCAGGATAACGCGCGATATTGAGAAAGTTGAAATAACCGTAAACGAGTCCCTGAGCGCGCACGATCCAAAAACTGACCGCTGCCAGATTCAACATGATGGAGTAATGAATGGCGATCCCGAAACCGATCGCCACCAAATAGAGAAGAATGTGCAATGGCTGCGGCACAACGCCGAGACGGGTAAGCGAAACGATAACTACCGCGCCACCAAGCGCGGCATTGACTACGCTATCGAGCCCGAATTGTTTCGAAGAAACGGCGAACTGGCTGTCGATTGGCAGGACCAGGAGTGAGTCGAGTCTTCCAGTGCGAACCAATTCGGGAATGTTCGCGACATTGACGAAAAAGAACGCCTGAAAAAGCTGGGCAATGATCTGGTGAGTGCCGACGAGGAGGACCACTTCCCATTTCGACCAGTCCCCGATGCGGTTGACTGAGCCGAAGATGATGCTGAAAAACACGATCTGGCCGAGAAACCACAGCACCTCCACCAGCATCCAGAGAACAAAATTGGCCTTGAAACTCATCTCGCGAATGAGCGAGTTGCGCAGCATGATGCCGTAAATTTCGATATAACGCCGCAGGCCTTTCATTTGTCATAATAAACATGTGCGCACGCTTCGAAGCAAAATGACGAGTCGCCGCAACCTTGTTATCGCGGCCATTGTCCTTTTGATCGCTGCGTTTTTTGTGTTTAGCCGATTTGGAAGGTCGAGTGCTGCTCAGTTTCAAACGGCGACGGTAACGCGTGGTCCGATCACGCAAACTGTGACCGCCACCGGCACCTTGAACCCGGTCGTGAACGTGCAGGTGGGCAGTCAAGTTTCGGGGAATATTCAAAAACTTTTCGCCGATTTTAATTCCAAGGTGAAGGCGGGTGATGTTGTCGCACAGATCGATCCAGTACTATTTCAAGCGACGGTGACGCAGGCCGAAGGCGATCTGGCGAATGCCCAGGCAGCCTTGGAATTGGCAAAAGTGAATGCGACGCGGATCCAGGGATTGTTCGCGAAAAAAAATTCTGCGCAGGCCGACGTCGATCAAGCGATGGCAAATCTGCACCAGGCCGAAGCGAATGTGAAAATTAAACAAGGCGCGCTGGATAAAGCGAAAGCGGATCTCGACCACTGCAGGATTACGTCCCCGGTAGATGGAGAGGTGATTTCGCGCAACGTCGATGTCGGGCAGACCGTTGCCGCCAGTTTGCAGGCGCCGGTGATTTTCACGATCGCGAATGATCTAACGAAAATGCAAATCGACGCCAACGTCGCCGAAGCGGACGTCGGTGCCGTGGCAGTTGATCAGAATGTTGACTTCAGCGTTGATGCGTTTCCGAGCCGCACCTTTCACGGGAAGGTCGTGCAAGTGCGCAACGCGCCGATCACGGTTCAGAACGTGGTCACTTACGATACGGTTATCGGTGTGAGTAATGCCGATTTAAAACTCAAACCCGGGATGACAGCGAACGTCTCGATCATCATCGCGCACAAGGATGATGTGCTGAAAATTTCCAATGCGGCGCTGCGTTATCGACCGGCAAACGCGCCAACTCCGGAGCGTCCGGCGTCTGGTCAAAATCGCGGCGGCGCTGGTGGTGGCGGGTCGGTCGGTCTGCGGGCCACCGGCCGCACGGTTTATGTTTTACGCGGTGGCAACGCCGAGCCAGTGCAAATCAAAACTGGCATCAGCGATGGAACGACTACGGAGGTGTTGGAGGGATTAGGAGACAACGATCGTGTGATCACCGGGCAACTTAACGCGCCCAATACCGCCACTTCGCAGCAGCAGGGAAATCCGTTCGGCGGACCGCGGAGATTTCCATGAACCGCGAAAGGGCAATGAAGGTGGATCGGCTGCTCCGCGGGCGATGCCAACTTTTGGCGGCTTCGCCGCCCCGATCACCATCGAGCAAGGAACTGCTCGATCCACCCTTCTCGTGATGAACAACGGCACCGTCGTTAAATTAATGGACGTTCACAAAACCTATCGCACCGGCGAAGTGGAAGTGCCGGCCGTGCGCGGAGTGTCGCTCGAGATTAAGCGCGGCGAATTCGTGGCCCTGATGGGCGCGAGCGGCTCCGGAAAATCGACCCTAATGAATCTCCTTGGCTGTCTGGATCGACCGACCCGCGGACAATATCTCCTCGATAACACCGATGTCTCGCATTTGAATCGCGATCAGTTGGCCGATATCCGCAACGGTAAACTCGGGTTTGTTTTCCAAAGCTTTAATCTCCTGCCGCGTACTTCCGCGCGCGAAAACGTCGAGCTTCCATTGCTCTACGGACGGCATCAGCTCAGCAATCAGCAATTGCGTGAGCGGGCTGACCGCGTCCTTGCTTCAGTCGGTTTGCAAGGCCGCGAGGAACATCATCCCAGTCAGCTTTCCGGCGGACAGCAGCAGCGGGTCGCCATTGCGCGGGCGCTCATTAATGACCCCGAGGTCTTGCTCGCGGATGAGCCGACCGGCAACCTCGACAGCCGAACCAGCATTGAAATCATGGGAATCTTTCAGGAGCTGAACGGGCGAGGCATTACTATCGTGATGGTCACCCACGAGTCGGACATCGCCGCCTATGCCCAACGCAATGTCGTCCTGCGCGATGGCCTCGTCTTAAATGATTTTGCCGTAGCAGAGCGTCGCAACGCGGTCGTTGAAATGGAACGACTTACAACATCGGCAAGGGATGAGCGCGAATGAACCAAACTTTGTAGCGGCGATCTATGACCGCCGATTTCGGGTGATTCCGGCGGTCGTAAACCGCAGCTACAGGAATAATGAGAGTTGGATCGACATTTAACGTTGCGTTTCGCGCCCTGCGGCGGAACAAGCTTCGTTCCGCGCTCACCGCGCTTGGCATTATCATCGGCGTCGGCGCGGTCATCGCCATGGTCGGGATTGGCTCGGGCGCGAAAGCTCAGGTGGAAGCGCAGATTGCCAGTCTGGGGCAAAACGTCATCGTCATTTCATCCGGCAGTACAACTTCCAGTGGCATTCGCACCGGCTGGGGCGGAGCTGGGACTTTGAAAATCGAAGATGCCGAAGCGATCCGGCGTGAGGTGCCGAGTGTTACCGCGGTCAGCGAAGAAGTTCCGTCCACCGCGCAAATCGCGGCGGGCAACCAGAACTGGTTCACCCGGGTGATGGGCGAATCGCCGGATTACTTCGATATTCGGCAGTGGCTACTGGCGGAGGGCGCTCCATTTACCGCGCAGGACGTGCGCAGCGCCAACAAGGTGTGTGTGATCGGACAAACAACCGCCACGCAAGTCTTCGGCAACGACGATCCCGTTGGTCAAACCCTGCGGATTAAGAACGTACCATTTATCGTTAGCGGCGTGCTCACCCCGAAAGGACTCAGCATTCAGGGGACCGACCAGGATGATGTTGTGGTCATGCCTTATACCAGCGCGATGAAGCGCGTCGCGGGCGGGACGACGTTGCGCAACATTAATGTGCAGGTGGCAAATGCGACCGATCTCGAACCGGCGCAGCAGCAAATCACCTCCTTGTTACGCCAGCGACACAACATCCGGGCCGGTCGCGATGACGACTTTACCGTGCGCAATCAACAGGAAATTGCGGAGGCGGCAACGGCGACGGCCGACGTCATGGCTGGATTGCTCGGTGCAATTGCGGGCGTATCGCTGGTGGTTGGAGGCATCGGTATTATGAACATCATGCTGGTGAGCGTAACCGAACGAACCCGTGAGATCGGGACGCGGATGGCGGTGGGCGCGCATGGTCGCGATATTCTCACCCAGTTCCTGATCGAAGCGGTTTCGCTCAGTTCCGTCGGCGGATTGCTCGGCATTATTCTCGGCATTGTGGCCTCCAAAATTCTTTCGGCGATCAAACATTGGCCTTCGCTGATTTCGCCCGGGTCGATCGTGCTGGCATTTCTTTTCAGTGCAGCGGTTGGAATTTTCTTTGGCTTTTATCCCGCGCGGAAGGCCGCCGCGCTCGATCCGATCGAGGCATTGCGTTACGAATAAATGGTTAGGGACGCATCTCCGAGGCGTCCCTCTAATTCAATTTGAGAGATTAAAATAAATTGGGGACGGCTCGGAAATCCGTCCCTACCAAAAAAATGAAACACGCTCGATTCGAAAAACTGGTCGCCGATGCGAAGAGAAATATTCAGGAAATTTCCCCGCAAGAAACCGCCGCAGCATTGCAGCGTGGCGACACGTTGCTTATCGACGTGCGCGATCCCGATGAATGGCAGGAACGTCACATCCCCGGCGCGAAAAATTTCAGTCGCGGTACTGTCGAACTGGAGATCGAAGAAGCCGCGACCGATCTTTCAACGCCGATCATTACTCATTGCGGCGGCGGTGGCCGTTCCGCTCTCGCTGCCGAAAGTTTGCAGCGTATGGGCTATACTAACGTAAAATCCATGGCCGGCGGCTTCAAAGCCTGGAAAGCGGCAGGATTGCCGACGACAAAATAACCGGAGCGTCTTGGGCGGGGGAAAAAGCCGGCAAAGGCTTCTGAATCCAAGTTATCCGCCGACGGCCTGATAATGGCCGAGTCCGCGTTTCCACATGAATTGTGCGACCGCCCAAGTAACAATGAGCCAGCATGACTGGATGGCGAGCGCCTGAATCAATTCGGCACCCTGCAGGCGGCCCAAGAAGATCGCGATCGGACAAAATAGTTCGTAATAAAATGGCAGCCATTTCATCACCGCTTGCACGGCGATTGGCATGATATCTATCGGAAACATCTGGCCGCCGAGGAAGTATTCGAATGAGTAGACGATGAAAACGATAGTGGAAATTTCCAGTATCCAAAACGCCATCATCGCCAGCGAGTAGGTAATGAAAAACTGAATGAACGCGGCCATGACGAGCGAAGTAATCGACAGAACGTAGGTAACTACGCTTGATGGCAGTTGAATGTAGTCTCGGAAGTAGAAAAAAATCAGGGCAATAGGAATAATAGTCACCGCCGTATAAACCAGTCGGCCGGCCAGAAAAATGCCGGTGCGATATCCGAGATAGTTTAGGGGTTTGGTCAGGAAGGAATTAATCTGTCCCTCTCGGATGTCGGCGGCGATCTGCCAGTCGTCCTCCGTTGGGGTGACGAGGTTGGAGACAAGGATCGTTAGTAAATAATAGTAGATCATGGAGCCGTAATCGTAGCCGCCAAAACCTCTACCGCCCGGCTCTTCAAAGATGGCGCGCCAGAGAAAGACCGTGCCGGCAAGTGGGATCAAGCCGAAAAGCGCGCGCAGGAAGTAGTTCCAGCGGTAAACAAAGGTATTCTGGAGACCGATGTTAAAGACGCTCAGGTATTTGGCGAGATTCATGACGAAGTGGGAGCGGTTAAGCGATTAATCGCGCGATCCTGAACCCGCGACAATAAAACGAGGGCGGCAATAGCGCCGAGCAGGGCGCAAAACATGTCTTCCTGAGTATCCCAGGGGTCGCCCTGGGTGCCGAGAAAGCTAATGGCGGCATCCCCGCTAAGCAGCGCGGTCCACCATTCAATGAGCTCGTATAAAGCGCTAATGGCAAGGCAAACGCAAACAACTAGAAAAGGCTGCCAACTTGTTCTTTTTAGGATGTGCCAGCGAAGAAACACTTCGCGGGTGACGATGGCGGGAACAAAACCCTGCATGATGTGGCCGAGGCGATCGTAATGGTTGCGATGCCAGCCGAAAATTGGTCGAAGCCAATCGAACAGAGGCACGCGCGCGTAGGTATAGTGACCGCCGACAAAAAGCACGCACATGTGCAAGGCGATGAGGGTGTAGGTCAAAGTCGTGAATTCAAAGCGACGATAAGTCGCGAATAGAACCACCAGTGCGGCCAGCGCCGGCAGAACCTCCAGCCACCAGGTCAAGCGGTCGTACGGTTGCCATGCTGACCACGCCAGAACGACAACGACACCGGCGAGCAAAATGAAATGCGATGGGGAAATTTTATTCATTATCGCGTGTTCATCTTAGGAAAAGAGGCCCACTAAATACTCGAAAGGACACGGAAAGGGGTGCGATCAACCGCGAGAGCTTTCGGGGTTGGCCCCAGAGCCAAGATGGCTGTGCTACGACTTGGTTCGTGTGTTTCCTGGGCAAACATGGCTAAGTCTGCTTTTGCGCGAGCTCCGCGGCCAGATTGATCGCAGCGATCATACTGTCTGGGCGCGCGATGCCTTTGCCGGCGATATCGAAGGCGGTGCCGTGATCGGGACTGGTGCGCGGAAAAGGCAAGCCGAGGGTGACGTTCACGCCGGAATGAAAGGCGTGCAGCTTCAATGGAATCAAACCTTGATCGTGATACAGACAGAGAGCGGCGTCCCATTTCTCGTTAACGAGATGGAGGAAGAGAGTATCAGGAGAGATGGGTCCCTCGAAAATTGCTGATGACTGATCACCGATCGCCGATTGTAATTCGCGCAGGGCGGGAGCGATGATTTCGATTTCTTCGCGGCCGATTTTGCCGGATTCGCCCGCGTGTGGATTCAAACCGGCAACCGCGATGCGAGGAGTGGTTTTTCCACGGCGGCGGAGGAAATTGTCGAGAAGGTGGCCGACCCGGACAATTTCGGATGTCTTGAGCGAGGCGGCAACATCCCGCAATGGGACATGAGTTGTGACGAGTGCGACGGTGATCCTGCCTCCGGTCAGGAGCATGGCGTAGTTCGCCGTGCCGGAGCGCGCCGCGAAGAATTCGGTCTGGCCAGGGAATTCAAATCCAATGTCGGCCATCCGCGCCTTGTGAATCGGGCCGGTAACAACGGCGTCGATTTCCCCGGAATTGGCGAGGAACGCCGCTTCTTCCATCGCGGCGAAGGCTTTCCGGGCGGAATCGGGCGATGGAGCACCGACAACCACCGGCCCAACCTGACCGATTACTTTATAGTCGATATCATTCGTTAGTCTGCCCGACTCAAGGGCGGAGCGGACGATTTCCGGCCCTATGCCTGCCGGATCGCCAAGAGTGATTCCGATACGAAGGGGCATCGCGCATTGTCTCGGAAGTTTCTGCGATGCGCAATGAGCCCCTGGTCACGGGAACATAAAAGTGATCCGAGAATCGTAAAAAGGCTACTCAACTCTCAAGTCTTCAATACATCTTTATGTAGGCTTTCTGACGCAGACTAGCCAGCCAGCGTTCCTGCTTGGCCTGCGCTTCTTCCGCGACCAATTTTTTCTCGATCTCGTCGCGGACTTCGGCGAAGGGGCGGGTGACGCCGCCGCGTTTATCTTCGACTTTAAGAATGTAATAGTTGCCGGCGAGCTGGATGATGTTGCTGACTTTTCCAGTTCGCAGGTTAAACGCGACCTTCTCGAGCGGCGCGGCCAAGGTACCTCGATCGACCCAGCCCCAGTCGCCGCCAAGATCGCGGGTACTGTCTTCGGAATAAATTTGCGCCATGCGCTCGAATTCGGCGCCATTAACCAGCTTGCCCAGAATCTCCTCCGCCATTGCCTTCTGTCCCGCCGGATCGGACGTGCCGACCGGGATCATGATCATGCGCAATTTAATTTGCTCTTTACTGGTGAACTCGGAGGCATGCTTGCGATAGTAATCCTGAATTCGGTTAGGCGAGACGATGGTATTTATTTCCACATTCTTGTGCCGCATCGCCTGCACAATCATCCTTTCGCCCTCCATTTTTTTGAATTCTCCGAGCGAGTAGTTTTGTGCCTGGAGAGTCTTGATGAAGGTGTTGCGATCGCCGTTGAAATTCTCCCGGATCATGTCCTGAATGCGTTGATCGAGGAAGTGATCAGGAATCTGGAAGCCTTCTTTTTTGAACGCCTGAATGATCAGTTGCCGATCGATCAAATCCTTGAGAGCGGCGGCGCGGGCTTCTTTGATTTTTGTGAGCAACTCCTCACCCCGGAATTGCTCGCGGAGCAACTTTTCTTTGGGAGCGGACACATCGCGCACTTCCGAATAGGTAATGACATCGGTGGTGTCATTGCTTTTGACGACGGCAGCGATGCCATTAATCACTTCGGGGTCAGCCGCCAATGCTCCGCGACAGAGCGATGACAGCGACAGCAGAGCTGCGGTGAACAAGATAACTAGGAGGGGACGAACCATATTTCAGAGTTTGCGAAGCAGCCCGAGAATTTCCTGCAGCCGCTTTTCGATTTCCGGGGCAAATAAACGAGGGAATTTGCCCCCGACAAGTATAAAATCCCCCCGCCGCGTCAACATCAATTTATCCTCTCGGGTTTCGACCCTGCTGATTTCCGGTATGGCGGCGGCGAGTTTAATTTGGGCGAGGGTAATCAGGTTTTCTACAGCCTTGGGGAACGCGCCAAAACGATCTCGCCATTCTTTGATCAAGCGATCCAATTGTTCCGCAGTGGTGATTTCCGCGATCCGCCGATATGCCTGAATGCGCAGGGGGGTGTCGTTAATGTAACTGCGCGGGAGAAAAGCGGAAACGCGGGCGTCACCGTGAACAAATTCGGCTTCATTAGTAGCAACGAAATCGAGCCGCAACTCTACCTCGAGGCGCCGGCGCGGTTTTTGTCCTTTAATCTGACCGACCGCTTGCTTGAGCAACTGACAATACAGATCGAAACCCACCGCCACGATGTGGCCACTTTGAGCGGTGCCGAGAATACTGCCGGCGCCGCGAATCTCGAGATCACGCATGGCAATGCGAAAACCGGCGCCGAGGGAACTGTATTGTTTGATAGCATTGATTCGTTTGCGCGCGGCGCTGATCATCATGAGCTCGCGCGGCAGTAAAAGGTAAGCGTAGGCTTTGTGCTCGGCCCGCCCGACCCGCCCGCGGAGTTGATATAAATCAGCCAGGCCGAAGCGATCGGCGCGATCAATGATAATGGTATTAGCGTTTGGAATATCCAACCCGCTCTCGATGATAGTGGTGCAGACCAGGACATCGATTTTTCCCATGACAAATCGATGCATCACCGCTTCCAATTCGTCGGAATCCATTTGACCGTGGCCAAACTCCACCCTTGCATTCGGGCAAAGTTCAGCGATCCGATCGCGCACTTTCTCGATCGAGTGGACGCGATTGTGCAGAAAAAAGACCTGCCCCTGCCGCTCCAGCTCGCGATTGATGGCATCGCGAATAATCCTCTCATCATAACCACAGACGACGGTTTCGACCGGAAGCCGGTTTTGCGGTGGCGTCTCGATAGTCGACATGTCTTTGACCCCGACTAACGAGAGATAGAGAGTGCGCGGAATCGGCGTGGCCGAGAGAGTCAGGACATCGACGAGTTTGAACAGCTCTTTGAATTTTTCCTTATGCAGAACGCCGAAGCGTTGTTCTTCGTCGATCACAACCAGGCCGAGGTCCTTAAAACGAACATCGCCGGAAATGAGGCGGTGCGTCCCGATAACAATGTCGACCCCGCCTTCGAGCAATAGCTGTAACACTTTCTTTTGCTCGGCCGGCGACCGGAACCGGCTCAGCATCTCGATCCGGATCGGATAATCTAACATTCGTTGCCGAAACGTTTCGAAATGCTGCTGCGCGAGCACAGTGGTGGGCGCGAGGACCGCGACTTGTTTGCCTTCCATTACGGCTTTGAAGGCGGCTCGGATCGCGACCTCGGTTTTGCCGAAGCCGACGTCGCCGCAAATTAGGCGATCCATGGGCTGCGACTGTTCCATATCGGTCTTGGTATCGATGATCGCGGTTAGTTGATCGGGGGTTTCGCGGTACGGAAACGAATGTTCAAACTCCGCCTGCCATTTGGTGTCTGCGCCAAAGGCATGGCCTGGGTTGGTCTGGCGCTCGGCCTGAAGCGCGAGCATTTTTCCGGCGTAATCAAAAATGGAGGCGGTCGCGTTCTTCTTCGCGCGTGCCCATTTCGCATCTGCGAGCGAGCTCAGCGGCGGCGACTTTTTCCCGACGCCAACGTAACGCGAGACCAAATAAGCTTGCTCCAGCGGAACGTAGAGTTTCGCGTCGTCGGCGAACTCCAGAACGAGGACCTCTTGTCTCGCCCCCGACGCTTGTTTTGGAGGGTGGAGCTCCAGCCCCGCCGGGCTCGCGGGAATTCGCTCCTCCACGGCCGGCATTTCGATTAGCCCGAGAAACCTTCCGATGCCGTGCTCGAGATGGACGACAAGATCGTTTTCGTTGAGCTCGCTGAAATCAATTTGCGCGCGATTGCGTCGTTCCCCGCGACGCAAACGTCGTCTGCCGTGGATGGGAAAACGCCCGAGTAGTTCGTTGGCCGAGAGAATGACGAGATTGGCGGCGGGAAAACAAAAGCCGCGGCTCAATGTTCCCTCAAGCAGGTCGATGCCAGCCAGTGCGTCGGTCGAAATGATCTCGCGAAAACGCTCGATCTCGCCCTCGGTTTGAAAATAGATCGCGACGGTCGCGTGTTCGTTGCGCCATTGCGTCAGCCGAGCGATGAATTGCGCCCGCTTCGTTTCTGCGAGCATGAAATCGCCGATGGCGAATTCACCGATGTCGCATTCGACAAACGCGCTGGAAAAATCTTCCGGCGCCGCATCATCGTTTTCGATCCAGCTTTCGCTAATTTGAATGTGGCTTGGAGGGGCTGGCCGCGGCGCGAGAGCGGCGCCCGCGGCTGCGGGCTCGAGTTCAATCAGGAGGGCATCCTGGGTGATGTAATCCCGGACGCGGCCACCGCTATTATCAGCCGCGCCCAGCAGCACGCTCGCCTGTTCGCGAGTGCGGACGGATGTCTGAGTATCGAGGTCGAACTCACGCAGCGATTCAATCTCGTCGCCGTAGAATTCAATTCGCAGCGGCAGGGAGGTTTGCCATGAAAAAATATCGACAATGCCGCCGCGGACTGCGAACTGGCCCCGGGTCGTGACCTGGGCGACGCGTTCATAGCCCGCACCGGACAATGCGCTCAACAACGCAGGCATGGCCATGTTCGACCCGCGTTGAATTTCAAGCGAAGCCGAGCGCAACATCTCGCGGCTGGGAGCGGGCTGATCCAGCGCCGCTCGGGTCGTGACGACTAGTTTGGAGGCGTTCTCCTTTTCAATTTGAGACAGAAGCGCCAGCCGCTCCGCTGCAATCTCGGGATCCGGCAAAATGTTTTCGACCGCTGCGAATTCCGCTTCTGGCAAAAACGAGGCATTCGAATTCCAATTCGATAAGCTTTCGAAAAAAAGCTCCTGTGCGCGTACCGTCGGGCAGATGACCCAAATACTGCGGCGATCATGTTCGGCAATGGTT
>QHQU01000278.1 GCA_003219925.1 Verrucomicrobiota bacterium | reverse complement strand
TGAAGAACGTGAACTGAGCGACGCCTTGGCCTTGCTCGATCGCCTGTTGAGTGAAATGGAGTCTGCATGAATTTCAAACTGACCTACGCAACCATGTTCAATCCGCCGGCGGAGATGCACACGCGTTTTGACGCTGCGCTCGCTGAACTCAATCGCTCGTTAGGTGCGACCCATCCTCTCTATATTAATGGTGAGGACCGTGTCACCGCGAAGCACGATACTCGACGCAGCCCGATCGATCAGCGGCGCATCCTCGGTCATTTCTCGCTCGCCACTGTCGATGATGTGAACGACGCCATGGCCGCGGCCCAAGCCGCCTTTCCAGGATGGCGCGCAACGCCCATGGAAGAGCGTGTGCGTTTGCTGAAGCGCGTCGCCGCGCTGATCGAAGAACGCGTTTACGATATCGCCGCAGCGATGTCGTTGGAAGTTGGAAAGAATCGGATGGAAGGGCTGGGAGAAGTGCAGGAGACAGCGGACTTTTTCAATCTTTACGCGGATGATTATGCCGGACAAAACGGATTCGATCATCCTTTGCCCGATGATCCGCTTCCGGATTTCCGTTCGCGCAATCGCAGCGTGATGAAGCCTTACGGTGTCTGGGTGGTCATCGCACCGTATAACTTTCCGTTCGCACTTGCCGGCGGGCCGGTGGCTGCCGCTTTAATTACAGGAAACACAGTCGTGTTGAAAACTGCGACCGATACGCCGTGGTCGGGACGTTTGCTCGCAGATTGTATACGCGATGCCGGCCTTCCGCGGGGAGTCTTCAATTATCTCAATGGTGGCGGCAGCGTAGTTGGTGAGGCTTTGCTAAACCATCCCAATACCGCCGGAATCACCTTCACCGGATCGGTTGACGTTGGAATGCATATCTATCGCACCATGGCCAGTGGCGTGTATCCGCGGCCGTGCATCGCCGAAATGGGCGGCAAGAACGCTTGCATTGTGACGGCGAATGCAGATCTCGATCGCGCGGCCGACGGGATTGTGCGTTCCGCGTTTGGATTGAGCGGACAAAAGTGCTCGGCGGTGTCGCGAATCTACGTTGATGACAAAGTCGCGGATCCGTTGATCAAAAGGCTCCAGGCAAAAATCGCTGCGATTACGATTGGCGATCCCTCGCTGCAGAAAAACTGGCTCGGGCCGGTGACCACGGCGAGCGCGCTGAAAAACTACGAGCGTTACAGTAAAGAACTCACCGAAAACGGCGCGCGCATTTTGTCCGGCGGCAAACGTTTGGCCGAAGGTGAACTGACGCACGGCTATTTTGTCGCGCCGACGCTGGCTGAAGCGCCGGCCACGCATCCGCTGTTCAAAGAGGAAATGTTCGTGCCGATCACGATGCTTTGTCGCGTGCATGATCGCGCGGAAGCGGTGCAACTGGCCAATGATTCCCGGTTCGGACTGACGGCCGGTTGTTATGGGAATGATGAAGATGCGGCCTACTTTTTCGACAATATTGAAGCCGGAGTTACTTACGTTAATCGTCCGCAGGGGGCCACGACCGGCGCCTGGCCCGGGTACCAGCCTTTCGGTGGCTGGAAAGGATCGGGTTCCTCGGGCAAGGGCATTGCCTCGTTCTATTATCTGGCGCAATACCTGCGCGAACAATCGCAGACAAAAGTGGAATAGCGATGCAACTCGGCAGCTTACAAGAAATAATCGATCAATATGTCCACGATGGTCGGAGCGTGGCGCTAGAAGGTTTTACTCATCTGATTCCGTTCGCTGCCGGGCACGAAATTCTGCGCCAACAAAAACGCGATCTGCATCTGATCCGGATGACGCCGGATCTGATCTACGATCAATTAATTGGTGCTGGTTGTGCCCGCGCACTGACGTTTTCCTGGGGTGGCAATCCTGGGGTTGGCTCGCTGCATCGGCTGCGCGATGCGGTCGAAAATGATTGGCCGCGGCGTTTAACGATCCACGAACATTCGCACGCAGGGATGGCGGTGGCCTACACCGCAGGCGCGGCGCGGTTGCCATTCGGAATGCTGCGCGGCTATGTCGGAACCGACCTCTCTGGTGTCAACGCGCAAATTCGCCAAGTACGTTGCCCCTATACAAACGAGATGATCGCGACGGTGCCCGCGATCAATCCAGATGTTACCGTCTTGCACGCCCAAGCCGCCGATCGCCAGGGCAACATTCTCATTCGCGGCATTGTTGGTGCCCAGAAAGAGGCGGCCTTGGCGGCAACCACGCTCATCGTCACGGTTGAAGAAATCGTCGAGTCCTTGTCGGCGCCTATGAATGCAATCGTTTTGCCGCACTGGATCGTCACGGCAATTGCCGAGGTGCCTACGGGTGCTTACCCCTCGTATGCGCATGGCTACTACGCACGGGACAACGCTTTTTACTTGGCTTGGGATGAAATCGCCCGCGACCGCGACCGGTTCACTGCGTGGATAACCAAGCATGTGCTTTGCAGTCGCGACCACGCGGAATTCCTGGACAGCTTGGCGGAGGCAGCATGATTGTCCATTCATCCTCAGCGAATTCATATACTCCGGACGAAATGATGACGATCGCGGCCGCGCGCTTGATTCGGCCGGGCTGTGTTTGCTTCGTCGGCATCGGCGTGCCGTCCGCGGCCGCGAATCTGGCGCGTCTGACTCACGCACCCGACTTGGTACTAATCTACGAGTCCGGCGCCATTGGCACCCACCCCAATGTATTGCCGTTGTCGATCGGCGACGGCGAACTGGCCGAGACCGCAGACGCCGTGGTACCCTTACCAGAAATTTTTTCTTATTGGCTGCAGGCTGGTCGCATCGATGTCGGCTTTCTTGGCGCAGCACAGATTGATCGCTTTGGTAATCTTAATACCACGGTTATCGGCGGCTACGGCAAACCGAAGACGCGGCTGCCTGGTGCCGGTGGTGCGCCGGAAATTGCGCTCCATGCCAAGAAAATCTTTGTGGTGCTGAAGCAGTCACCGCGAAGCTTTGTCGCGAAACTGGATTTTTGCACGA